>NZ_OY781098.1 GCF_963676325.1 uncultured Bacteroides sp. | reverse complement strand
TGACTTGGGCGTGTTAAAAAGGTAAATCCAATTAACACAGCAGCAATCAGTCCGAATCCCACTAAGGTGTTTTTATCCATAATTACAAATTATACATTATTATTTTTTAAGTCTTATTTATTAATAGCGGCTTTAATAAAGGAAACGAACAGTGGATGTGGATGAAGCACTGTGCTACTATACTCAGGATGGAACTGTGTACCGATATACCAACGAAGAGTAGGTATCTCAACAATTTCCACTAAGTTTGACTCAGGATTAATTCCCACACACTTCATTCCGGCTTTCTCATATTCAGCTTTGTAGAAGTTATTGAATTCATAACGGTGACGGTGACGTTCCTGTATATGTTCTTGCTTATAAGCTTCGTATGTTTTAGATTTCTTATCTATCACACATTCATATGCACCCAGACGCATTGTTCCACCCATGCTGGTAATTGCTTTCTGTTCTTCCATGATATCAATTACCGGATACTTAGTGCTTTCGTCCATCTCAACAGAGTTAGCTTCTGCATATCCCAGTACATTTCTTGCAAACTCGATAGCGATTGATTGCATACCAAGGCAGATACCAAATGTTGGGATATCGTTTTCACGGGTATACTTGGCAGCAACAAACTTACCTTCAATACCTCTAGGACCGAATCCCGGACAGATTACAACACCATCTACCTGCGATAGTTTCTCAGCTACATTGGCATCAGTAAGTTTCTCGCTCTGAACATATTCAATTTTCAGTTTGCGATCATTATATGTTGCAGCCTGAGAAAGAGATTCCAGAATAGATTTGTATGCATCCTGTAACTCTACGTATTTACCAACAAGAGCAATCTTAACAAGTTCAGTAGCATTCTCTCTTCTGTCAAGGAATTCTTTCCATGAATCGAGGTTTGGATTACCTTCAGTAGGCAGACCCATTTTGCTAAGGATTGTTTCATCAAGTCCTTGTTCGTGCATCCTTAATGGAACTTCGTAAATGGTAGGCACGTCAACAGACTGAACCACAGCTCTGTCTTCTACATTACAGAACAATGCAACCTTCTTTCTTAAGTTATCACTTAAGAAATGTTCGCTACGCAAAACAAGAATATCTGGTTGTACACCTAATTCCTGCAATTGCTTAACAGAATGTTGAGTTGGCTTTGTCTTTAATTCTTTTGCAGCAGCAAGGAAAGGAACGTAAGTTAAGTGCACACAAAGTGCAGAGTTACCCAATTCCCAACGAAGTTGACGCATACTTTCAATGAATGGAAGAGATTCAATATCACCTACAGTTCCTCCAATCTCGGTAATAACAAAGTCGTACTTGTACTTATTACCAAGGAACTTCACGTTTCTTTTAATCTCATCAGTGATATGAGGTATCACCTGAATGGTTTTACCTAAATAATCGCCACGACGTTCTTTATCTATAACACTTTTATAGATACGTCCGGTTGTAATGTTATTGGCTTTAGTTGTCTGAATGCCTAAAATGCGTTCGTAATGTCCCAAATCAAGATCGGCTTCGTGACCGTCAACTGTGACATAGCATTCTCCATGCTCGTATGGGTTAAGTGTTCCCGAGTCAATATTGATATAAGGATCAAATTTCTGGATAGTCACCTTATAACCTCTTGCTTGTAGTAACTTACCAATTGATGATGCAATAATTCCTTTACCTAATGAAGAGGCAACTCCTCCTGTGACGAAGATGTACTTTGTTTCTCCCACGACAATACTATTTTATTATAATTAATTATGCGGTTTTGTATACCATTTAAGAGCGCAAAATTACAAAAAAAGAAGAAGAAAATAAGATTTATACTGAAAATTAATATAAAAAACATTATTTTGAGAATCTTTGTGCAATTTGAATATTTAGTTGTAGCTTTGTGTTTTATTAGTTTTTTAATTAAGATTATGAAAAAAGAGATTACATTATTCACATTATTATTTTTTTCGCTTTCTTTATTTGCGAATAAGAAAGGTCACCAAGCTGCTTTGGACAAGCTAAACCAGGATACAATACAATCTCCTTTCCTGAAAAAGTACAGTGATTCGCTAACTGCATTGTATAACAAGCATCTTGGGGTATTAGATTCTTTAAACAATGATTCAGTTCCCGAAAGATACATTGAATTAAATCCTAAATTTTACAGACTGTTTGTTCCTTTGGCATATTATTATGCTCCAGTGGTAGATGCTTTTAATCCTGAGTGGAAGCCTATGGGCTTCAAAGAGCAAGGATATCCTGTTGATTCTTTGTTCCCAATAGATTATAGCCCATTTACTGAGACAAAGAGAGTAAATAAGGTGGTAAACAAAGCTTTGCTGTCTGTTTATCTATCAAACCCCGATCTTGTTGTAAACTGGGAAGATAACATCACCAAACAAAACATTTTCAGGATAACTGATGAAGATCAGCTAAGACCTAAAACATCTGTGGTTAATCTATTTAAGCCAGAGCCGATGAATAATAACGTAAGTAAAGTGCAGGTTACTATACAGAAACCTAATTTCTGGTATAGAAGCGGAAACGGATCTTTGCAGTTTACTCAGAACTTTATTTCAAAGAACTGGTATAATGGAGGTGAAAGTACAAATACCGCATTAATGAATCTTCAGCTGAATGCCAACTATAACGATCAGCAAAAGATTCAGTTTGATAATATGTTCGAAGCAAAAATCGGATTCAATACCGTGAGCTCGGATACAATTCGCCAGTACAGAATAAACACTGACCTTTTGCGTTTGTCAAGTAAACTAGGTATAAAAGCGGCTTCTAACTGGTACTATACAATCTCGGGAGAGTTTAATACTCAGTTCTTTCACAATTACAAAGCAAACTCTAACCAGCCGGTGTCTGCTTTTATGGCTCCTGCCAATCTGATATTCAGTGTCGGTATGGACTATAAGCTGAACAGGAAAAATCTGACTCTGTCTGTATTCATCTCTCCGGGAGCATATAACATGAGGTATGTAGGTGTTAAAGAGGTTGATGAAACTCAGTTTGGACTGAAACAAGGCGAATCATTCCTGCATGATATAGGTTCTAAATTCCAGTCAAACCTGAAGTGGACTATTGTTCCGTCTGTTGTTTGGGAATCTCGTCTTTATTATTTTACCAGCTACAAGAAAGTAGAGGCAGAATGGGAAAATACATTCAACTTTGTATTGAACCGCTATCTGTCAACAAAGCTGTTCTTCCACGGACGATTTGACGATGGTGTAACCCGCAAAACAGATGCTAGTTATTTCCAGTTCAAAGAGCTGCTTAGTTTTGGTATAAATTATACTTGGTAAGTCGTTGTAGATTACAAAATAAGAGATAAACACTCCCTGCATATTGATTAAGATATGCAGGGAGTGTTTGTTTTATATAAAGCATATCGGAAGTGGCCTGTAAAACCTTCGCCATTAAATAATATCCATTGCAGAATGGTTTCAGATTATTCTCCAGTAATCAGTAGAAAATTGCCCAATGGATTTCCAGCAACTTTGCTGAATCTTTTTACCTCAAATTCATGACATTAACATCCTATAACTTAAATTCGGAGCCATTTTATAGCCCCGTTTACATTAATAATTTGTACATTTGTTTCAATAAAAATAAATAGGTATGTTAGATTTAGAAATAATTACTGATAAAGTACGTGAGCTGGCTGTTAAAACAGGAGCCTTTCTAAGGGAAGAGCGTATCAGCTTTAATCGGGATAGGGTAGAGGAAAAGAACTCACACGACTATGTGTCTTATGTAGATAAAGAATCCGAGCGCAGAATAGTGGCCCGTCTTTCAGAAATACTTCCCGAAGCAGGCTTTATAGCAGAGGAGGGCTCGGGATATCACGGAGAGGAAGAGTATTGCTGGGTAGTTGATCCTCTTGATGGCACAACAAATTACATTCATAATACTGCTCCCTATTGCGTTAGTATTGCACTGAGAAACAAGAAAGAGCTTCTGATTGGAGTGGTTTACGAGGTGTGCCGTGACGAATGCTATTGGGCATGGAAGGGTAGCAAGGCATATCTGAATGGTGAAGAGATTCATGTTTCCGATGTTTGTAATATGGACACTGCTTTTATCGCTCTGGGTTTTCCTTATAACTATAAGGTGTATAAGCCTATGGCTCTTCGTCTGGTTCAGGAACTCTATGGAAACGTTGGGGGATTACGCCTGCAAGGAGCTGCTGCCGCCGAGATTTGTTATATAGCAGCAGGACGATTTGAAGCTCGCATTGAGTCAAATCTTGGCCCATGGGACATTGCTGCCGGAGCATTAATCCTGATGCAGGCCGGTGGTAAGGTTTCCGACTTTGAGGGAGGAGATACATTTTATTCCGGTCATCAGGTTCTGGCCACAAACGGGAAGCTGCATAACGAGCTGCTTAAAGTGGTCAAACAGAGAGTAGATTAGTTGTCAGCCTATTTTTTATTTTAAATTTTAGGTTAAAACAATTATATTTTTGTAAGTTTGTAGTGTAAAAAAGAAATTAGAGTGATGAATATACCTACTATATTTCAATTTTTAAAGGAGCTTTCAGCAAATAATAATCGTGAGTGGTTTAATGAACACAAGGAAGATTATTTGAAAGCCCAATCTGAATTTGAACAGTTGCTTGCTGTAATTATTGACCGGATAGCTCTTTTCGACGAAGAGATAAAAGGTGTGCAGGTAAAGGACTGCACATATCGCATATATAGAGATACCCGTTTCTCACCCGATAAAACACCCTATAAAATACATTTTGGCGGATACATAAATGCCAAAGGAAAGAAATCAGAGCATTGTGGATATTACGTACATCTGCAGCTGGGAAATTGTCTTCTGGCTGGAGGAAGTTATTGTCCCCCACCTAATATACTGAAGGCTCTCAGACAGTCGGTTTACGATAATATAGATGAATACTTATCTATTGTTGAGGACCCTGCTTTTAAGAAATATTTCCCTGTAGTAGGAGAGACTTTCTTAAAAACCGCACCCAAAGGTTTCCCAAAAGACTTTAAATACATTGATTATCTTAAGTGCAAAGATTATTCCTGCGCTTGCTCTGTACCCGATGAGTTCTTCACTGATAAATATATGCTGGATAATGTATCCGATATATTTAAGCAATTGAAACGCTTCTGCGATTTCACCAATTACGCTATAGATGAATTCGAATAAGAAATTATATTAATCAACTAAATAATTAATCATGGTAGTAGATAAAATCGAAAACTTAGACAAATATGTCTCTTTGAATCCTCTTTTTGCTCAGGCTGTAGAATTCCTTAAATCACATAATCTTTCAGAAATGGAAGTTGGAAAGACTGAGTTGAAGGGTAAAGATTTAGTAGTTAACATAGCACAGACAAATCCTAAAACAAAAGAACAGGCAAAACTGGAAACTCATAATAAATTTATTGATATTCAGATTCCTCTTTCAGGAGTTGAAATCATGGGATATACTCCAGGTGCAGATTGTAAACCTGCTGATGCTGCTTACAATGAAGAAAAGGATATCACTTTCTTTGAAGGACTGGCAGAAAGCTATATTCCTGTTAAGCCAGGTATGTTTGCCATCTTCTTCCCTGAAGACGGACATGCTCCGGGTGTAACTGAAACAGGAGTTAAGAAAGTTATCGTTAAAGTATTGGCTTAATTTAGTAATCCAAAAAAATCTCTATGAATAAGACACTGAATTTAATAGACAGAGACCCATGGCTTGAACCATACAAAAACGCTATAGTAGGGCGCTATGAGCATATGCTCAGCAAGGAGTCTGAATTAACTGATAATGGGCAAGCTAATCTCTCGGATTTTGCTACTGGATATTTGTATTTTGGATTACACCGAACAAATGATGGTTGGGTTTTCCGTGAATGGGCTCCGAATGCCACTCAGATTTACATGATTGGTACATTCAGTGACTGGAAAGAGAAAGAAACTTATGCAATGCAACGCATCGGAAACGGTAAATGGGAATTGAAGTTACCGGCCGATGCATTGCATCATGGCGAATTATATAAGCTGAATGTTCACTGGAACGGAGGACAAGGTGAACGTATTCCGGCCTGGGCTACACGCGTGGTACAGGACGATATTACTAAAATATTCTCCGCTCAGGTATGGAGTCCTGAAGAAAAATTTGAATTCAGTAAAACTCCGTTTGTCCCTACAACAGATCCGCTTTTAATCTATGAGTGCCATATTGGTATGGCTCAGCAGGAGGAAAAGGTTGGAACATATAATGAATTCCGTGAAAAGATACTTCCACGGGTTGTAAAAGCCGGATACAACTGTATCCAGATTATGGCCATTCAGGAGCATCCTTATTATGGAAGTTTTGGTTACCACGTTTCTAACTTCTTTGCTGCATCTTCCCGTTTCGGAACTCCTGAAGAGTTGAAGCAACTAATTGATACAGCTCACGGATTGGGAATTGCGGTAATTATGGACATTGTTCATTCTCACGCAGTGAAAAATGAAGTGGAAGGCCTGGGTAACCTTGCCGGTGATCCTTGCCAGTATTTCTATCAGGGTGCTAAAAGAGAACACCCGGCGTGGGATTCGCTCTGCTTTGATTACGGTAAAAATGAAGTCATCCATTTCCTGCTTTCAAACTGTAAATTCTGGCTTGACGAGTATAAGTTTGACGGATTCCGTTTCGATGGAGTAACTTCAATGCTATACTATAGCCATGGCTTGGGAGAAGCTTTTGTTGATTACAATGATTATTATAATGGCCATCAGGATGGCAATGCCATCTGTTACCTCACACTGGCAAACAAGCTTATACATCAGGTTAATCCAAACGCTATATCTGTGGCAGAAGAAGTTTCCGGAATGCCCGGACTTGCTGTTAAGCCCGAAGATGGTGGCTATGGATTTGATTACCGTATGGCAATGAATATCCCCGATTACTGGATTAAAACAATCAAGGAAAAGATTGATGAGGACTGGAAACCTTCGTCCATTTTCTGGGAAGTAACCAATCGTCGTAAAGATGAAAAAACAATCTCGTATACCGAAAGCCATGATCAGGCACTGGTGGGAGATAAAACAATTATTTTCCGTCTGATTGATGCTGATATGTATTGGCACATGCAAAAAGGAACGGAGAACTACAAAGTAAATCGCGGTCTGGCTCTTCACAAAATGATTCGTTTAGTTACTGCTACAACCATCAACGGAGGGTATCTTAACTTTATGGGAAATGAATTTGGTCATCCGGAATGGATAGATTTCCCACGTGAAGGTAATGACTGGTCCTGCAAATATGCACGCCGTCAGTGGGATCTTGTAGACCGTAAAACGTTGACTTATCATTATCTGGCCGATTTTGACTCCAGGATGATAGAAATAATCAAGGGAGAAAAAGGTTTCCAGGCCACTCCAATACAGGAAATATGGCATAAGGACAGTGATCAGATTCTTGCATACAAGCGTAAAAACCTTGTTTTTGTATTTAATTTTAATCCGTCTAAGTCGTTTACCGATTATGGATTCCTTGTAGAACCAGGAGCTTACGAAGTGATTCTAAATTCCGATGCAAAAGAATTTGGCGGCAACGGATTAACAGATGATAGTATAACGCATTTTACAAACTTTGATGCTCTTTATAAGGGTGAAAAGAAAGAATGGCTGAAACTTTATATACCGGCTCGTTCTGCTATAGTATTGCGTAAAAAGGAATAGAAATAATATATGTATAGTTATAACTCGCATTCAGAAAAGAAAGCAGCCCGCACCATATCCATTGTGAGCGGGCTGCTTTTCACTATATTCAGTTTAGTTTATCTAGCTGTCAACTTTCGTTATCTATTAAGCACGACAGAGGATTTTTCTCTTTTTGTTTATAACACCTCTTTCTTCCTTGATAAAATGAGTCAACCGGGGGGAGTGCTTCTTTATATTACAGGTTTCCTTACTCAGTTTCTGTATTATCCATGGCTAGGTGCACTTATAATCACCGGATTATTGTTGTTTATAAGGTGGCTAGTCTATAAATCGTTCGATTTTAACAAGAAGTATTTTGTTCTCTCATACATCCCTTCGTTTCTGCTGTTGATAGCCATGACGAATGTAGGGCGTTCACTTTATGTTGTGGCTCATATAGAGTCAATGTTTACTTATTTACCAGGTCTGTCTATCTTATTGTTAAGCTACTTTTTCTTCAGTAGAATAAAAGATTCCACAGAAAGTATCATAACAATATGCTGGTTGTTTCCTTTGTTATTCTTTGCTTTATCAGGAAGCTATGCCCTTTATTTCTTTGCTTTCATACTTTTGTGCAGCAATTCGTCGGTCAGAAATCAGAATAAAACACTGACTTATTTAATCTGCATTGGGTTGTACCTTTTGTCATTCCTTTTAGCAAAGTTTGTGTTCTATCCACACGCTACCGCTTCACAAGTATTGTTTGGCGTTTATCCTGCTATCCCATTAGGACATAGCGAAGAAAGTCTTTTGCCACATCTGTTGCTTGTAGGTTTCTTCCTGTTTGTAGCTATAAAGCAACACTTTTTTCCTTTTGGCAACAGAATCATTTCTTATGCTAGGTGGACTTATACAAACCTTATTTGGTTTATTGTGTTCTGTGCAGCAACCGCTTGTATGGCAAATACCAATGATGATTTCAGAGATGAAATGGCTATTGATAATTCCATTCAGAAGGGCGATTTTGATCGCGCTTTGAGAGTTGGAAAAGATGCTCCGCATCCTACAAGAGAGATGACCATACTTCGCAATTTTGCTTTGGAACTTTCAGGCAAAGCAGGAGAAAAGATGTTTGAATATACTCAGGACTTTAAATCGGACGGACTGTTCTTTGATTATACCAAAGAAGGAATCTCATATCCTGCCGGACCAATGATTTATTTAAATCTGGGAGCCAGACATCTAGCTTCTGAATGGGCCAACAATGATTATCTGAATAAGAGAGATTCTTATAGAGCACTAAAGAATTATGCCCTTATTGCTACCGTGAATGGACATCTGAATGTAACAAAGAATGCGACAAGTATATTAGGCGAGACTCAGTATCATAACGATTTCGCCAAAGAGCTCAATCAGTTCTCTGCAGATAATTCCCTTATAAATAAGGATTCAGTGTTGGGAGATATAAAGAAACGACAGTCCGATAAGTATTTTGAATGTCCTGCTAAAGGTAAATATGATAAATTTATTTGTAATTTCTATCGCAAGAATATAGATAATAAAGTAGCATACGACTATTACATGATGTCTGCCTTGCTGGATAAAAAGCTTGATAAATTTGCATGGGGAGTAAAACTATACAAATTGTTCTACAAGAATCCTATACCAAAACATTATGCAGAAGCTGCTGCTTTATGCAACTATCTGCATGTTGGTCCAATGTTATATGTAAGTCCAGAAACAAAACAAAAGTTTGATAAGTATTTGAAAGAGAAGAAGGAACAAAAGAACCCATTGTCTGAGAAGAATATAATGCGTCGTGATTTTGGGAAGACTTATTGGTGGTACTACATGTATAAATGAGTTTACTGATTTTGTAACTAATAGATTATAATGTTATGAATAAAATTAATATTCTTTGGACAACAGACAATAAGGATACCGTGTTTAATATGTTATCTATGTATGTTATCAACTCAAAGAGAAGGGATTGGTGGCAGGAAGTCAATGTTATTATCTGGGGAGCCTCTGTAAAATTAGTAGGTAATGATACTCAGGTGCAAACTGAAGTACTTGAAATGCTAGGGCAGGGAGTGCATGTTGAAGCTTGTAAAGACTGCTGTGACAAGTTTGGAGTTACAGACACATTAACAAAACTAGGAGTAGATGTTCGGTATATGGGTGAACCTTTAACTGGTTATTTAAAAAGTGGTGAAACGATTCTGACGATATAATTTATATCAGATATTCAAAACCCATCTGCATAAAGCAAAGAGAGCGGGTAGCAAACCAGAATTTGCTACCCGCTCTCTATTTTAGTTCGCCCAGCACGAACTATTTACTTTAGGGTGCAAGTCCCGAACACGCCATTATAGCTGGAAGTGTTAGCTTACGGCAAGGGTGTCCATTGCGAAGTGGAATCTGAAGGAAGCCTGCGGCAAATTCCCGGTCTGACGAACAGAAACCGGATATAAGGCTCAAAATACATGGATGAGTTTGCTAATTAAAACAAAGTCCTGTGCTATATAGATGTATGCGAGTAAATCCGGCAGATATATGGGAAGAAAGTAGTAGTTAATAACTGGGGAGATCTCACGGACGTGTGGATGCTTTTCTTTTCAGAAACATGGATAACAATTGTCGTGAGAAGTCAGCCGAGGACATAGTACCCGATTTAGATTGACCATTCGGGGAAGGTCTGAACCTTATCTAAGTGAGAAGTAAATGAATGTAACCTTATGAAGGGAAGAATGCAGAAAATATCAGCAACGAATGATAGCTGCCCGCAAAAGAATAGGACGGAATCCGAATGCTATGCGGGAGTGCAGACTTTTATAGGGATTACTGAAAACAACCTCACGGAAGTGCATTTTACAAAAGATGATTTACTGGAACGTATCTTGTCGCCTGCCAATTTGAACAAGGCTTATAAACAGGTCGTATCGAATGGTGGCAGTGGAGGTGTCGATAAGATGGAAACGGAAGAACTTCTTCCGTTTCTGAAACTCCATAAAGATGAACTGGTAACATCTTTAATGGATGGTAATTACCATCCTAATCCAGTCCGTAGGGTAGAAATCCCTAAGGAGAATGGCAAGAAGCGCCAGCTTGGTATCCCTACCGTAGTTGACCGTCTTATTCAACAAGCCATATCCCAAATTTTATCTCCGATTTATGAACGAGAATTCAGTAACAACAGCTTCGGTTTTCGTCCGAAACGCAGTGCGCATAAAGCGCTGCGAACAGCCCAGAACTATATTAATGCAGGCAATAAATATGCGGTTGATTTAGATCTGGAGCATTTTTTCGACACAGTCAACCAAAGCAAGCTGATAGAAATTCTTTCCCGCAGGATAAAAGATGGGAGAGTGATTTCTCTTATCCATAAATATCTCCGCGCGGGAATTATAATTGGTCATAAATTTGAGGAAAGCAGTCGGGGAGTTCCTCAAGGTGGTCCCCTTAGTCCGCTACTGAGCAATATAATGCTCAATGAACTGGATAAAGAGCTGGAACGCCGAGGACATCCATTTGTCCGCTATGCAGATGATTGCATGATATTTTGCAAAAGTAAACGCTCTGCCAGTCGTACGATGAAGCACATCATTTGTTTTATCGAAGAAACCCTCTTCCTGAGGGTAAACCGAGAGAAAACGAAAGCAGGATATGTGCGGGGCATGAAGTTCTTAGGTTACTCCTTTTATAATAGCAAAGGAGGATTTCGCTTATCTGTACACTCCAAAAGTTACATGAAACTGAAAGTTCGTTTGAAAGAGCTGACAGGTCGCAGTAATGGCATGGGATACAATAAACGCAAATACGAACTTCATCAATTCATTCGTGGCTGGATTGAATACTTCAAACTTGCAGACATGCAAAATCATCTGAAGAGGATAGATCAATGGCTCCGTCGCCGGCTTCGTATGTGTATATGGAAAAGTTGGAAGAATGTCAGTACTCGTATAACCAATCTATTGCGTTGCGGTATTGATAGATGGCATGCTCAGAAATGGGGATATGTGAAAGGTTACTGGCGAATAGCTGGCAGCCCGATTCTTAGCTGTGCAATTGATACAGATAAATTGCGAAATGCAGGTTATCCAATGATGTTGGATTATTACAGTAAAATGTATCGTAAATAAGGAACCGCCGTATGCGGAACCGCACGTACGGTGGTGTGAGAGGTCGGAAAATGAAATAGGAGGAAACTATTTCATTTTCCTCCTACTCGATTGATTAAGTTATCTAATCGAAAGTCTCATATCTTGTAGTCAGCAATTTACGATCTCCCAGGGTGTTGTCCACACGTGCTACGTTTATCCAGAACTTATTATCACGTACTGATTGAATAGGATAAGCAGCCTTTTCGCGGGAATAAGCGTGCGGCCAGTTATCGGCTACCACTTCATATTCGGGATGAGGAGCATTTACCAGAACATTATCTGCTTTGTCGGCAGTTCCATCCTTCACTTCCTGAATTTCCTGGTAGATGGAAAGCATCACATCTACAAAATTATCCAGCTCTGCCAGACTTTCGCTTTCTGTAGGTTCCACCATTAATGTGCCATGAACAGGGAACGACAGAGTAGGGGCATGGTAACCGTAATCCATCAGTCGTTTAGCGATGTCATTTTCAGATATTCCTGTTTCCTGGAATATGTTACGACATTCCAAAATCATCTCGTGTCCTACGAAACCATTCGCACCTCTATATACAATGCCATAGGTATCCTTCAGACGGGCAGCCAGATAGTTGGCATTTAAAATAGCAACGCTCGTAGCTTTCTTCAGACCCTCGGTTCCCATCATGCGGATATATCCGTAAGTGATTGGGAGTATGCCTGCACTTCCGTAAGGTGCAGAGGAAACAGTATTCATAGAACCGCCAATGAATGGATGTTCGGGCAAGAAAGGAGCCAGATGTTTGGCCACGCAAATAGGTCCGGCACCTGGTCCGCCACCTCCGTGAGGAATGGCAAACGTTTTGTGCAGGTTAAGATGACAAACATCAGCGCCAATGGTTCCCGGATTAGTGAAACCAACCTGAGCATTCATGTTTGCTCCATCCATATAGACTTGCGCTCCGCAGGAGTGAATAATTTCACAGATATTCTTAATCTCCGTTTCAAATATTCCATGAGTAGACGGATAAGTAATCATCAAAGCAGCCAGATCATCACGGTTTTCTTCTGCCTTGGCACGAAGATCGTCCATATCAACGTTACCAAACTCATCACATGCGCAGATAATCGGGGTAAAGCCCGCCTGAACTGCTGATGCCGGATTGGTTCCGTGAGCTGATGCTGGGATTAAAACTTTGTTACGATTCCCTTTACCCTTGCTTATCAGATAAGTGCGGATAACTCGGAGTCCGGTATATTCGCCGGCAGCTCCAGAGTTAGGCTGGAAACTTACTCCCTCAAAACCGGTGATTTGTTTCAGGTATTTTGCTAAATGACAGATAAGTTCATTGTAGCCATCTGTCTGATCTTCAGGAGCAAAAGGATGAATTCCCGAGAATCCCGGATTCGACAACGGAAATAACTCCACCGCAGCGTTCAGCTTCATGGTACATGAGCCCAAAGAAATCATTGAATGTGCCAATGAAATGTCTTTCCTTTCCAAACGTTTAATGTATCTCATCATTTCTGTTTCAGTGTGATACATCTTGAATACAGAATGAGCAAGGTATTTACTCTTACGTTTGTGTGTTTCTTTAATAGAGCCAGTTTCGGGAATAGAATTGACTTCAGAAAACTCCTTCTCAGCCGCTATGGAGAAAATAGTAAGAAGTGCATTTACATCACGAATCTCAGTTGTTTCATCTACACTAAGACCCACATCTCCGTTGTCAAAATATCTAAGATTTACTTTCTTACTCTGAGCAAAGGTGCGAATCTGCTCGGCTGATACCTGATCGATGAGTGTCAGACGGAGAGTGTCAAAGTATTGCTCGTTATGTTGTTTGTAGCCTAACTTCTTAAGACCCTTATTGATGTAGGTTGTAGTCTGATGAATTCGGCTGGCAATATTCTTCATGCCGTCTGCACCGTGGTAAACAGCATAGAATCCCGACATGATGGCAAGCAATGCCTGCGAAGTACAAATATTGGAAGTAGCCTTCTCACGCTTAATATGCTGTTCTCGTGTTTGCAACGCCATGCGGTAGCATAGTTTCCCGTATTTATCTTTCGACCAGCCAATGATACGGCCAGGCATATTTCTCTTAAATTCATCGCGGGTAGCAAAGAATGCAGCAGAAGGACCTCCGTAATACATTGGGATACCTAACCGCTGGGTAGAGCCAAAAACAATATTTGCTCCCCATTCGCCGGGTGGCACTAGTATAGCCAGACTTATTATATCGGCAGCCACAGAGACTTTACAGCCTGCTGCATGTGCTTTTTCTGTAAATCCGCGGTAATCTTCTATACTACCGTCCGAATTTGGATACTGAACCATACAGCCAAATACATCGGGAGTAAATTCAAAAGTCTTATAATCTCCGGTTTTTACCTCTACTCCCTGAGGAACCGCACGGGTATTTATTACTGCCAGCGTCTGCGGAAAAATCTTCTCATCCACGAAAAGTACATTGGCGCCCGACTTCTGCTGATCGCGTGAACGCAGACCAAACATCATGGTAACAGCTTCAGCCGCAGCAGTTGCCTCGTCAAGCAAGGAACAATTTGCCAATGGCATGGCGGTTAAATCCGTAATCACAGTCTGGAAGTTCATCAATGCCTCCAGGCGTCCCTGAGAAACTTCCGACTGATAAGGTGTATAAGAGGTGTACCATGCCGGATTCTCTAACACATTTCTTTGAATCACGGCAGGAGTAATAGTGTCATACCACCCCATACCTATATAAGTAGTGAATAGCTTATTCTTTGCTCCCAACTTGCAAATATGTTCTGTAAAAGCACGTTCGGTCATTGGAGCAGGAAGATCCAATGGCTTTTTCAAACGAATATTTGAAGGGATAGTTTGGTTTATCAGTTCATCGAGGCTTTTTACGCCAATGGTGGTGAGCATGTGTTCCATATCTTTCTCTTCAATGCCAATATGTCGGCCGGATAATAGATCTGTTTTCATAGTATTAGGTTTTTACTTATAGTAAATATTGTGTTTCTTTTTTCTTATCTGAAAAAAGGATTGTCAGTCTTTTCGGCTCCAATTGTTGTGGGTGCTCCATGTCCGGGATAAACTATCGTTTCATTTGGCAGTGAGAATAGTCTGCTGCAGATACTCTCTATCAATTCGTCAAAATTGCCTCTGGCAAGATCGGCGCGTCCTATGCTTCCCTGAAACAAAACATCACCCGAAAACATGCAATTCTCCTCTTTGCAATAATAAACCAGACTGCCGGGAGAATGCCCCGGAACATGAATGGCTTCAAGTTTTACATTGCCAAAGGTAATTATGTCGCCATCGCAAAGATACTTGCCCAGCGGAACTGGAGTCTCTTTTAGTTCAAAGCCAAACATGCGCGACTGTTTGGGCGCATTTTCAAGCCAGAACTCATCGGCTTTGTTTGCTTCTGCTTTCAAACCAAACTCTTGCAGCATAAAAGGATTACCAAATATGTGGTCCAGATGCAAGTGAGTGTTCAGCAGATGCTTCACGGTAAGCCCGTTACTGGATATATAATTTTTTAGAGCCTGTTTCTCTTCTTCATAAAAGCATCCCGGATCAATGACTACTGCTTCGTTATTATCATCACTGAGCACGTAACAGTTCACGGGAAACATATTGAATTCAAATCTTTTTATCTTCATAAAAGTCAATCCTTAAACTAGTGGAACATAAACAACCTTCTTTGTTTCAAAGAATTCTTCTTCAAAGTAGTCGCTGACGTTGTACATTACTGTTTTATTCTTAAAAGGCAGAGTTTCGTGTTGCAGCTCACCACCTTTAAGGCAAATGAGGCCGTTGGGCAACGCATTAATCTGCTTCTTTGAAATATTCTTCTTTATAATATCGATTAAATCGGAAAGCGGCATTACAGCACGGCTTACCACAAAATCGAACAACTGCTTTTCTTCCTGTGCACGGGCATGGCGGAAGGTAACATTCTTCAAGCCAATGGCAGTTGCCACTTCATTTGCCACACGGACTTTCTTTCCAATGCTGTCTACAAGGTGAAATTTCGTTTCAGGAAAGAGAATAGCCAGCGGAATGCCGGGAAAACCTCCTCCTGTACCAAGATCCATTACTGTGGTTCCGGGCTTGAAATCAATCACCTTTGCTAAAGCAAGAGAATGGAGCACATGATGTTCATACAGGTTTTCGATATCTTTTCTGGAAATCACGTTGATTTTAGCATTCCAGTCTAAATATAAATCGTAAAGAGCAGTAAATTGTCTACGCTGCTCTTCAGTTAAATTGGGGAAATATTTTAGAATAATCTCCATTGTTTTTTGTTCGATTTTTAATCTTGAATTAATAATTAATACAATCCGTCCGCAGGGTTATTCTCTTTCATCATAGATTCAACGGCCGAGAACGGAAGCTTTATAGTTGTTGTTCCCATAACATAGGGAGCAATTTCGTATACATTATAAAAGAACGTGAAGCCATCATCGTTCAATAAGAAATTCTCAGTAGGAGACAGCGGTTCGGTTAAGAAATAACCAATCTCTTCCAGCTCAGCCTCCGAGGTCACTTTATTGTCTTTTTCCAGTTGAGCCAGCATTAAACTGGTCAGCACTTTCTCATATCCTTCCTTAAAAAGATCCTTCAGATAGATTCGCTTGCCGGTAAGCAGGTCAAAGTTCAGGAACAAAGAAGTGTGATTTCCGTGAGCCCCACCCGTATAATCGTAAGTATTTATACGACAAACCAATACCCCATGTTCATTAAAGATGAAGTTTGACTTTATGCTTTTACTGTAATTGTACCATGCACTTTTTATTTCATCTTCATGATTCTTTTTCTGATCCTCCAGATAGAACTGTTCCACGTCATTCTTGTACCCTTTTACGTAAGCAGTTTTAAACTCATTGATCGCAGTTTTGGGATTTTTCCCTGCATATTGATTGCCCATACAAGTTGCAATCAGTGAGCTGTTTATACTATCCTGAATAGTCTTGCTTGATGCTTTTGTAACATAAGTCAAATTAATATCAAGGCTACAGCCAGGTTTTTTAGGGTCATTAAAGAGATGTGAGGTCTCCTTTACTTTTATGCTGTCAGTGGTTATCTGTTTTGATTCACTTTGTTTCTTTCCTCCACAGGAAACTAGCATTGTTCCTGCCAGTAATAGTATAGAAAGAATTGACAATGAGTTTTTTTTCATCTTGTTATCTTGCTTAAAAGGTTGTAAAACTATCCTTTTGTCAACGACAAATATAAAACTTATTAAGGAATAGAGCTAATAAATTAGGAAAATAAATTGCCAAAAATCACTTAAATATCCATATCTTTGCAGCGATGTTGAAAGGAATAAAGTTTATAATTGCTTGTATACTCTCTCTCACAATTATTTATGTGGGAGCAGGAGCCAATTTGTCACATTGTTGCTGCGCCCATAATTTAATGGCGAAATCAGTTACAATGGACAAAAGCCATTGTAATGCCCTCGACGGAAATGCAACGCATCAGAACTGTTGCATGCATAAATCCGGAATACAGAGCGGAAAATGTTCTCTTCACGGCAGAACGGATTGCTGCAGAACCGTAATTTATAAGGTAGACTTGCAACAGGATGCTCCCCATACCGGGATTGATGCTCCTGCTGTAGCCCTATTGCCAAACTCTTGTCTGCTGACTTACAACGATTCTCCGGTAGAAATCCGGGAAACAGACTCGTATAGTGATCCGCCTTATCCGGACTCTTCAAGGTTTTACCTCAACCTTTACTCAACTCTTCTAATTTAGTAAGCCAATCTCTCAGGTCATCTAAGGGAATCTCTCGTTTGATGTTCTTTTTTAGACCTACACCTAATTGATATTAAGTGTAGAGTAAAAAGAAATAAGGTGTACACCTAAATACCATTAACTGTACATCAAAATAAAAAGATCTCCTTTATAATTGTGTTATGTCCCGCCTGCTTTTGGTTAAGCCTCTATACGCATTATCTAAGTGTTGATTATGCAATAGCGGTTTGAAGAAAGATATAAAAATAGCATAGCCAATAAACGGTTTAGAATTATAGAAACAGAAGTCGTGCCAAAAGAATATTTGCATGACTTTCAATCGGTTTCCGAACAATAAACAGAAAATGCTTGTTGAAAGTAAACAAAGAAACGAAAACTTACTTATGAAGAAAATAGAAAACAAAATATACCCGGTGCTCAACATGCATTGTGCCGGTTGCGCAAATAACGTAGAAAAGACGGTGAATGCCCTTCCCGGGGTAGAAAAGGGGGCGGTAAATCTGGCTGCAAACACCCTTTCCATTGAGTTTGACCGCCTTGTCCTGTCTCCCGAGAGTTTACAGAAAGCTATACACGATGCGGGTTACGACCTGATTATTGAGGAAGAAAATGCTGCTGAACTGCAGGAAGAAGAGCAACGAAAAGCCTATAAAAAGCTAAAAATGAAGGTTGTTTGGGCATGGATATTTGTTGTGCCCATGATGACGCTCTCAATGCTATTCATGCACCTGCCGCATGTGCACGTAATAATGCTGGTACTTGCTTTGCCCGTGATGCTATTCTTCGGCAACTCATTCTATATCAATGCCTGGAAACAACTGAAACTTGGGCGGAGCAATATGGATACGCTGGTGGCACTCAGTACTTCCATCGCTTTTCTCTTTAGTGTGTTCAATACGTTTTTCCCTGAGTTCTGGACATCACGCGGCCTGGAACCGCATGTCTATTACGAGGCTGCCACAATGATTATCGCTTTTGTGCTCATAGGGAAGCTTCTTGAAGAAAAAGCAAAGGGTAACACCTCATCGGCTATCAAGAAGCTGATGGGATTGCAGCCCAAAACTGCCCGAATCATAAAGGATGGCGCAGAAGAAACAGTCCTTATCTCACAATTGCAGGTAAATGACTTGGTAAGCGTTCGTCCCGGCGAGCAAATTCCTGTGGATGGAACGGTGCACGAAGGCACTTCTTTTGTGGACGAGAGCATGATAACCGGTGAACCTATCGCTGTAGAGAAAAGCGTTGGCGCTCAGGTTCTGGCGGGAACAATCAATCAGAAGGGAGCGTTTGTGCTGAAGGCTGCCAAAGTAGGCAAGGAGACTGTGCTGGCAAATATCATCAGAATGGTGCAGGAAGCTCAGGGTTCTAAAGCTCCGGTGCAGAGAATCGTAGATCGGGTAACCGGAATATTTGTACCAGTGGTGCTTGTTTTGTCAATCCTGACCTTCGTCATCTGGATGTCAGTAGGAGGAATGGGATACTTCTCTCATGCATTGCTCTCCGCTGTATCAGTACTTGTGATTGCTTGTCCGTGCGCGCTGGGACTTGCCACGCCTACTGCCCTAATGGTGGGAATTGGCAAGGGAGCCAGCAACCATATCCTGATAAAAGATGCGGTAGCTCTGGAACAAATGAGGAAGGTAAACACGGTGGTATTGGACAAAACCGGTACGCTGACCGAAGGGCATCCCTCTGTTTCCGACTGGCTTTGGGAACACGGTGAAGATAAACTATTTAAGGAAATCCTCTTAGCTGCTGAGTTAAAATCGGAACATCCGCTGGCTGATGCTATTGTGAACGAACTTCAGTCGCAAGGAATCGCTTCGGCTACACTTTCTTCTTTTGAGAGCATTACCGGCAAAGGGATTCAGGTAAACTATCAGAAAACCACGTATTGGGCAGGAAGTCAGAAGTTACTGAATGATTATGAAGCATCTGCATCGGCTTATCTGCAAGGCATGATAGAGCAATTCCAGAACGAAGGTAAAAGCATTGTTTACTTTGGGCGGGAAAACAAACTTTTGTCTGTCATTGCCATTACAGACAAAGTGAAACCTACTTCAATAGAAGCACTCAGAGTGCTGCGTGAAATGGGAATCAGAGTCTGCATGCTCACCGGAGACGGAGAAGCCACAGCCGCTGTTGTGGCAGAAAAACTAGGAATTGGCAACTACAAAGCCGAAGCACTCCCAAGCGATAAGGAAGAGTTTGTGAAACAACTGCAATCAGAGGGCAGAGTAGTAGCAATGGTAGGCGACGGGATCAATGATTCTCAGGCACTTGCCCGCGCAGACGTAAGTATTGCCATGGGAAAAGGAACCGATATAGCCATGGACGTAGCAATGGTTACGCTGATAACTTCAGACTTAATGTTGTTGCCAAAGGCATTTAAACTCTCCAAGCAAACCGTGCAACTCATTCATCAAAACCTCTTCTGGGCATTTATCTATAACCTGATAGGAATACCTATTGCAGCAGGGGTGCTTTATGCGATGGGCGGTATGCTTCTAAATCCAATGATTGCAAGTGCGGCAATGGCTTGTAGCTCGGTTTCGGTTGTAATGAATAGCTTGAGTCTGAACTGGAAGAAGTTGTAAAAGGGAATCTGTTTTAATGTAACTTTTACAAATTGTTTTTGCATAATTAAAGCCACTGCAAGGCTGGTGATTCAAAGGGTATCCCTTTATCGCCGGAATTGCAGTGGCTTTTTTAAATTGCCATGATGCCGGAATAACTTCAATGAAAATAAAGGAAGCTATTATTATGATTTCTGACAAATGCTTTCTATTTTTGTGAAGTAAGAAACCTAAAAGGAGAAATTATGAAAGGCACTCTTTGTTTAGTCTCAGGATTACTATTAATATCTACAGCAATTCGGGCACAGAACTCTCGCTTCCCACAACAAAATGCGGTGAATGTAAATCCCGACACTCATCTTGTCCTGACGTTTGATAGCGCGCCAACGATAGGAAAGAAGGGCTTTATCCGTGTGTTCGAAGAGGGAACAAACAAGCAAGTGGACTGTCTGGATTTAAGTATTCCGGCCGGACCAACCACCGGACAAAGCAATGTTGGAGCAATATATTCTCCGGCGCCGTATGAGTATAAGGCTACTAATTATACTAATGCGAATACTATTCCCGGAACTCCGTCGGGGGTAAACAAGCGCGATACCTCAAACTATCAGCTGAACATTATTGGTCATTTTACCGATGGCTTTCATTTCTATCCTATAATTACTCACAATAATACAGTTACCATTTATTTACACAACAACCTGCTGGAATATGGTAAAGGCTATTACGTAACGATTGATAAAGGTGTTATCAATGCCAGTAAGTTCAATGGCTTTACGAAAAAGAATGCATGGCGTTTCACAACAAAGCAATCGGGCCCGAAGGCTGATGTTCACAGATTGGAGGTCAGTGCTGACGGCACTGGCGATTTTAATACAGTACAAGGAGCATTAGATTATATTCCGGATTTTACTCCTGCAACGATTAATCCGTTAGAGCCTGAAGACGGTGGCTGGAAAATCTATGTGAAGAACGGAGATTACGAAGAATTGGTTTATTTCCGCAATAAGCGATATGTAACTATTGAAGGTGAGAGTCGTGAAGGCGTTCATATTCATTATGCCAACAATGAGGTTTTTAATCCGCATCCTGCCGACATCAAAACAAATGAACGTCCCGGAACGTTCCCTCCCCGCCGGGCTGCATTTATGTCCGACAATGGTTTTGGCATTGCATTGGAGAATCTTACAATTCAAACAGATCTTAAAGGACAGGCAGAAGGATTGTTGATGATGGGAGAGGGAAACTCTTTTAAAAATATACATGTAATAGGTTCCGGTGATGCTTTGCAGATTAACGGGAGTACTTATCTTGAGAATTGCATCATCGACGGTGATGGAGATACAGTCTTAGGTCGTGGCCCCGTATTTTTTCAGGATTGCACACTTTCCAGCTACGGAGCGTTTATGTGGATAAGGAATACAAATCAGAATCACGGGAATATCTTTGTGAACTGTATTTTTATTGGCAAAGGGAAAGATGCCCTTATTGCACGTTCTCCTGTAAATAAAGGTCAGGGATATCCTTATGCAGAGGCTGTGCTTATCAATTGCAAATTAGAAAATGTACCGTCGGCAGGTTGGTTCGTGGAAGGAGATTCTACGAATGTTCATTTCTGGGAATATAATAGTCGGACGATGAATGGTGAACCAATAGACTATAGTCAACGTAACTCTGCGTCCCGTCAACTTGATAAAGAGAAAGATGCAAGAATTATTCAAATATACAGCAATCCAACTTATGTATTGGGTTTGGGATACTAAAAAGATAAATATATGATGGAACTGGAATATACAGATTGGCAATTGATTTCGTATGCTGATGCCTGGCAAAAGCAAACGGAACTTTTCAATGAGATTGTCCGTGCAAAACTTGCCGGAGAGCGATATACAAACAATGTGATTACCTGTGAACACCCACATGTTTATACGCTTGGGCGGAGTGGAAAGGAACAGAACATGTTGTTAGGAGAGCAGCAACTCCAAAAAATAGGAGCCACTCTCTATCATATAGACCGTGGCGGGGATATTACCTATCATGGTCCGGGACAGATTGTTTGCTATCCCATTCTTAATCTTGAGGATTATTCCCTGGGATTAAAAGAATATGTCCATCTGCTAGAGGAAGCTGTTATAAATGTCTGCGCTCATTATGGAATAAATGCCGGACGCTTGGCCGGCGCTACTGGTGTGTGGTTGGATGGAGAAACCAAACATGCCCGCAAGATCTGTGCTATCGGAGTTCGAAGCAGTCATTATGTTACCATGCACGGACTGGCATTCAATGTCAACACCGACCTGAATTATTTTCATTTTATCAATCCTTGCGGATTCGTGGATAAAGGGGTGACTTCCATTGAGAAGGAACTCAACCAAAAGATTGATGTGGAACAAACTAAATCTCTGCTTCATTATGAAATAGAAAAGCTCCTTACCAGAAAGAAGTAATAGAGAATCACTTAGAGAAGTAATAATACACAAATGAATCTGGATAATTTATCCGTCATCTCAGGAATGGATAGCTGACTAAAACAATAAGCCGTAGAATTCAACTATCTGATTACCGCTAATGAAAGGGTAGGCAATTATTAACTATTGCTGGAAGTGATCCAAGTGAAGATCTGATTATCGCTAATGAAGAGACAGGTATAAGTTGAATAAATAATATTTTTTTTTGCGGTGGTGACAAATTTGCGGGAATACCTCTTTTATATGTCCCGGTATAAAGTTTGTCACCTCGGCTATCAAAGGCTTTCAGAGGAAAGAGCCTTGTTACCCCCTCCAAAATAACCTTTTGTTTTTCTGTTTTTTCAGAAGAATCTGATTAAAACAAAATGAAGATGTAATGGTTTGATTATCTTTTGATTAAATAGAAAAACTCTTATAATACTTTGTGCGCCTACTAGTTATTCCGGTGCATAAAGCATTATAAGAGCTTTCTTCTCAGAATGATTCTTCCTGAGTATTTTATTGCTCCAGATTAATGCTGAGCGACTTTATTTTCGTCCTCTTACAACCGGGAAAGCCTGCATCAATAAGCATGTTCAGTTCCTTAATTTCATCTTTATATTGAGAACGAAGCCCACAATTAATCAGTTCGGTGAGCGGATGCTTCTCTACAATTCTTGAAAGCATTTCTTCCATAGAAGGAGCCTCGGGCAAGCGGCTGTATTCCTCGTATGTATAATTCAGAAAAGCAACATTCTCATTGATTCCGCGATTGTCTAGTAAATAGCCATTCTTCAGTGCGGTTGGTTTTGCTAATATCCCTTTATAGAACACATCAGTCGGGGCAGGATAGGAGATAATCCTGGTGCCCTCATTATTCATAATGACTGGAACCAGATTTG
Organism: uncultured Bacteroides sp.; assembly: GCF_963676325.1. Lineage (NCBI taxonomy): Bacteria > Pseudomonadati > Bacteroidota > Bacteroidia > Bacteroidales > Bacteroidaceae > Bacteroides > uncultured Bacteroides sp. Next base: position 60,708 of record NZ_OY781098.1, on the reverse strand, counting down.
TATAATCTTTAATTGTTTTATAAACAATGGTCTGCGGACCAGGAACAAAAGAGATCTTTCTTTTCATTGTAGAATCAGCTTCATTCTTCGTTGCTGTCTTGCCCGATTGACAAGACAACAACGTAAACGTTAATATAACTAATGTAAGAATACCTTTATTCATTTATTTATTTTTTTATGAATTTACTTACTTTGATTCCTGTTTCAGTTTCACTTTGAAGAATATAAGTTCCGGCACTTAGTCCGGCAACGGGAATCATAATTTCTCCGCTGGTCTCAGGTTTCATTAACAGAACCTGCTTCCCTGAAATATCCATGATACGTATTGATTTTACTAATCCTTCCGATTGTAGGAATAGTTTTTCTGTAGCCGGATTCGGGTAAAGAGTCAGCTTACCTAAAGTAGTCTCTTCAATTCCTGTAGCATCATTAACAAGGGTGAATGGAATTAAACTGAAAGTTGTTGGATTAAAACGGCTCCAATCATTTATAACAGTGTCCCAGTAATATACAACAACACGGTAAGAACTTGGATCTAAATTAATATTTCCTGAGAAGGTTATTGTTCTTTCTTCATTTTTATCCAATAAAATCTTTTGATATCCTATATAGGTTAACGAGAGTCCGGGAGTTAATGGGAATACAAAAGCAATTACGTTATTATCAAAATATCCACCCGTGTTTTTTATGTGTGCAGTAAGCACAGCATTACTTTTACCAACACTTGAAGAAGATGGGAAAGATATTTTCGATGTCAGTGTAAGAGCTGGTGTTTCTGTAGGCTCGGCAAGAACAGTTACTGTTGAAGGATTGGCAAACGAAGTATATGATAAATTAGAACGATCGTTCTGTGAATCATAATATGCAGTTAAATAATACTGGCCGGGTGCAGCTGTTATATCGTCCGTGAAATCAAAGATTTTTGTTTCTCCAGATGGAATATTAACCGGATTGGTACATACAGTCTGACTAGTAGCAGAATTGTCAACTGCAACTAATTTAAGAACAATATTAGAGTTATATTCTGCTCCTGTATTCGTAATGCTTAAACTAAATCTACCTGCCTTATTATTATAGAGATTTCCTGTAGCTGTTAATGAATTGATGGTAAGTTTTGGATATGCATCAGGAGTGCTGATGTTAATGTTGGCACTGGTTAAAGCTATATTCAAATAGTTTGGGATACCAATCTTTCCTCTCATTATTTGCCAATCGGTTTGTCCGGAAGGTTTAAATACACAGCAAAGTTTATAATTTCCATCTGCAACATCGGCTGGAATAGTCAAGTTCTTGGGAAAGTTAGGGTTTGTATACCCATAATAACTACCGAGTGACGATACATTTGTACTATTTAGCAGTTTCACGAATCCGCTATTATTATACAATGCAATACCAAGCGAGCCACCGAAGGAGTTTACTCCATAATTATATAATGTCATCGATATTGAAAAAAGACTGGTGCGGCTTATTGAACTGGCCGCTGTCGTTAATGGCTTATATATGCAGAGCTGATAGGGTGCAGCGGTAGATGAACTGTTTGGTTTCTGTATCCCGATAACAATATTCTGACTTGTATTGAAACCGCCACTTGTTCCTCCGATGCCGAATGAACCAGGATTAAGCACAGATAGTTCAAAATAGCCATCAGAACTTCCGCTCCAGCCCCAGTTAAAGTGAAATAAACCATTACTATCATATCCATCACAAACAAACTGGTGTCCTCCATCAGAAGCTTGGCCAGCATATAAAACTGGTCGCGAGGCGTTTAATTCTGTTTTGATCATATCTATCCATTCCGAACTTGAATAGTAATCTCTCTGATAAGATTGAAGATTAGAATCGTAGCCAAAATAGGTGAATAATGCTTTTGCCATATCAATTGAAGAAGCTGAACTTGATTCACCATAATTCATCTCTACAGCTACTCCGGCATGAAACATCAATGTAGCCACTGCTGTTTTTTGAGTATCAGTACTGGAACTGCTATATGTCTCGGTCATGTTAGCCCAATCATAAGTAGTATTAGAGAAATCAGCTGTTAAAGATTTGCTTAGACTGCTGGTTGTATAAGTATGTGAGCCTGTTCCTTTTACCGGCCATTTATAATATCTCATGACTTGCGCCATGGCAGTAGCAACGCATCCGGTAACTGATCTTGTGGTGTCGTTAATTAATGGACAAAGATTGTTGTATGGAGCTTCCTGATCCCATTTGATATTTCCCAAAAGTGGAGCGATTGATGCAGCATAACTTGCCTGCCTGGTAATAACATTAGCAGATGAACTCAGCTGAGTAGTTGAAGTTGCCGTTGTTTCCTCAGGCTGTTCCATTAATGCTTTCATCTCATTCTGATAAAAGCCAAGCCAGGAAGCAAAGTTAGATGGCAAAGAATTTATATTAAAGCTCCCGGTATCTGAATATCCAAGAACCTCTTTTGCTCTATCATCGCCGGAAACTATTACGAAGCCACTATTATTCCCTCTATTAAATACGTAGTAATATGCTTTTTCAGTAGTAGAGCGGGTTGCAATGCCATCTGTACAGGTATAAGCTAATTTCAAAGCTGTAGTCTCTGTTGACATCAGCTTGATTGAGCTATTACTCTTCTGATGAAATAACTTAGCAACGCTAAATGCTTCACTACTTGTTCTTGGCAATGCAAAAACATTTGTAAGAAGAAAAAGGAAGAAAGTAATGAATAATAGTACTTTTTTCATTTGATATTGTGTGAATATTTATATTGCTTGAGAAAGAACAAACTGTGTATTTCACACATTTTGTATAAAAATTGAATGCTTAAGCGATAAAAATAGTGATTTTTGTAGATATTCCAAACATTTTCTTTAAAATATCGACAGAAGTTGGAAATGTGCCGACAACTGACAAATATAAAAGTATAAAGTAAATGAAAGATGTCCGTATCAAGAAGGCATTATAATCTTTCTACTTTCCTTTTATAAACTTACTTATCCTAATGTCTGTAGCTGTTTTGCATTGAAGAATATATATTCCGGAACTAAGTTCGTTTAAGGAAACTGTAATTTCTCCGCTGGTTTCTGGATTCATAAGCAGGACTTCTTTCCCGGTAAGGTCAACAACATGAATCGACTTAATAATTTCTTCCGATTTTATGTATATCACATCTTTTACAAGAGTAGGGTAGACTTGTAACTGATTGTTGATTATGTTATTAATTCCGGTTGATTCATTTTTAATTGTTACAATCCCATCCACTACCTGAATATTGAAAAATGAAACCTGACTGACCATCGCCCTCATTTTATGCCAGGAAGTTTCATCGTTACCTTTATAAATGCTATACAGCTGATAAGTTCCATTTGTTATATTTGCAGGGATACTTAAATCTGAATAGTTGATCGTTTTATCTTCAAATATACCATAATTGAATCCAGCTAAACTGATATCTGATGTTTCACCCAAAATGGCAATCAGGTTGGAGTCCTGATATAAACCAATAGCGGTTTTTCCTTTAAACGGAGTGATTCCTCCATTAAAAAATGGAACGGTTATGCTGAATGTTGAACCGGCTGTAGCCTGACCGATGGTAAAAGTCATAGCCGTTACATCATTTAACAAGAGCTGATAAGACGGCTTGGAGTCTGAAGCTGGCTTTTGAATTCCAATTGTCATATCCTGCGCTATTGTATATCCGCCTTCTGTACTTCCGGCATCGGTACCTGTACTGTTGGGCTTTAAGGATGTAAGTGCGTAATAGCCGTCACAATATCCATTCCATCCCCAATTGAAATGATACAGATTATTTGCATCGTAACCATCACAAATAAAAGCATGGCCACTGTTTGTGTTTTTGGCTCCTCCATATAACACCGGTCTGCCGCTGTTTAATTCGTTTCTTAATATCTCCACCCATTCATCGGCTGAATAATAGTCTCTGTAAATGGTACGCAAGTTAGAATCATAATTAAAATATTTAATTAGTCCTATAGCAGCATCTTCATCATAAGCAGCGCTCGAACTGGTACCGTAGTCCATGTTTGCTGCAACGCCGCAATGATACATAAGTGTTGCCACTGCATTTTTCTGTATATCCGATTCAGAACCGTAATATGAGCTGAGCATATTAGCCCAATCGTAAGTTGTTGCAGAGAAATCAACGGTGAGCGGTGTATTTAATGTTTCGGGAGTATAAGTATTTGTTCCTGATCCTTTCACCGGATATTGATAATACATCATTATCTGAGCAATAGCTGTTGCAACACATCCGGTATATGTTGATCTTGTTCCAGATTTGGGACAAAGAATGTTGTATGGTAAGCCCTGATTCCACTTAATATTTCCAAGCAAAGGTGAAATGCTATTGATTGTAAGATTGCTTGTAGCAGACAGAAGGTTAGAGTTGGAACTCGCAGGATTATCCATCAGAAACTGCAACTCTTTCTTGTAATTCTCCAGCCAGTTAAGCAAATTAGCTGGTATGCTGTCCATAGAAAAGCTACCGGTTGAACTATATCCTAAGATATCCGCAGCACTGTCATCACCGGATATAATAACAAAACCATTATTGCTTCCGGCATTGAATACGTAAAAGTATGCATTTTCTGTTGACCGGGTGAGAATATTATCCTTAGAAGCACTGTATACAAGCTTAAGATTGCTTGTTGTGACCGATTGTGTAGTTATGAAACCAGGTGCTTTTTTATAGAAAGCATTTGCAACATCAAGTGCCTTACTATAGGTACGCGGTTTTGAGTACCCCGATGGGAGTAACGTGCATAAGGATATGAGGAGCAACATAATTCTTCTCATAAAGACAGGGCTTATTAATGTTATGTTACAAAAATACACATTAATTTGGTTTAAATGGCATGTTGTACCATTTATTGATAACAAACACTTAGCCCTGAATGTTTCAATAGCAACAAAGAAAAAGGAGCCGAAGAATATGTTTTGCCATACTTCTTTAGCTCCTTTTAATAATAATTCTATATGAATTTCTCTTCTATTTATTCTAGAATGGATTCTGGTTTATTCGCCAATAAATGAAAATCATTGGCGAATGGCTGAAAACCAAAAACGAATAATTTTAAGAAATAATTATAACCGCACAGGATGATAATTTATTAAAGAGTTACTCCTGTTTTGAAGATAGCAATTTCACGATAGTTTTTCTTCTCGTTATTTACTAATTCGCCACTTGCTACATTAATAATGTATTCAGTAAAACGTTCGCAGGTTTTCTCCATTGGCTCGTTTTCAAGAATAACTCCGGCATTGAAATCAATCCATCCCGGTTTGTTCTTAGCAAGGTTAGAGTTTGTTGAGATCTTCATTGTTGGAACGAATGTACCAAATGGAGTTCCACGTCCGGTTGTGAAAAGAACCATGTGGCAACCAGATGAAGCAAGAGTTGTTGCAGCTACCAGGTCATTTCCAGGAGCACTTAAAAGGTTCAGACCTTTAGTCTGAATGCGTTCTCCATATTTCATAACTCCCTTAACTACACTCTTACCACATTTCTGAGTACATCCCAATGATTTTTCTTCCAATGTAGAAATACCACCGGCTTTATTTCCTGGAGATGGATTTTCATAAATTGGTTGTTCGTTGCGGATAAAGTAATCTTTGAAATCGTTAATCAAATGAACTGTCTGTTCAAACAGATCTTTGTTTTCGCAACGGTTCATAAGAATTGTTTCGGCACCAAACATTTCAGGTACTTCAGTAAGAACAGAAGTTCCGCCCTGAGCAATCAGGAAGTCAGAGAACATACCAAGCAGTGGGTTAGCTGTAATTCCGGAGAATCCATCTGAACCACCACATTTCAATCCCACGCGAAGTTCTGAAAGAGGAACATCTACACGTGCATCTTTACTTGCTTTTGCATAAAGATCGCGAAGAATAACCATTCCTTCTTCAAATTCGTCGCCCACTTTCTGAGTTTCCATGAAAGCTACACGTTCTGTATCAAATTCACCAATAAATTCACGGAAAGCAGGAAGCTGGTTGTTTTCACATCCCAGACCAACTACAAATACTGCTCCGGCATTTGGGTGAAGAACCATGTCGCGAAGTATTTTACGAGTATTCTCATGGTCATCTCCTAACTGAGAACAACCGTAATTGTGTGGGAATGCTACAATTGCATCAACACCTTTGCCAGCAGTTTCACGGCGAAGTTCTTCAGCTAATTGATTAACAATACCGTTAACACAACCTACTGTAGGGATAATCCAGATTTCATTTCTAACACCTACATCACCATTCTTACGTCTGTAACCTTTGAAAGTAAGGTCTTTCTTTGCAATATCCAGAGTTTCATGTGCAGGATTATATGTATATTCAAGTAAACCAGATAAGTTAGTCTTGATTTTCTTTTCGTTAACCCAGTCGCCTTGTTTAATTTCACAGATTGCATGACCAATTGCATAACCGTATTTCACGATATGAGCATCAACAGCAAAGTCTTTCAATGCGAACTTGTGTCCGGCAGGAACGTCTTCGTTTAACTTTATATCCACTCCGCTAACAGAAATGGTTTCACCAGCTGATAAATTAAAGATAGCAACAGCTACATTATCAGAAGGATTAATTTTTAAATACTTTGTTTCCATTCTTCTTTTATATTCTATTATAATAATTTTATTTTTGAAAATCAAGATAAAAGTCCACAGTCTCAGCAGTTAACAAATCAATTGGCATATAGTTAATGGTGTTAACTTCTTTTTTAAAGATCAACTGATCACATAATGCCTTGATACTATTATATCCTTGTATTTCAGGTTGCTGAGCAATCAGCATTGATACTGAACCGTTCTTTAGGCAAGTAACATTCCGCTCCAGTAAATCGTATCCTATCAGATTTAATTTCTTAATATTCTTTTCTTCCAGATATTCACCGACAATATGAACTTTCGAATTAAAGGTTATCCCGCAAGTCAATGAAGGATGCTCTTCAAAGAAAGCATCAAGTAACTGCTCGTCTTCATTAGGAGACTTTGGCTGAAGGTTTAATTCTGCAATATGACACGATGGGAAATGTTCATTCATGTAGGTTCTGAAACCTTTTTCCCTGTTCTCCTGCTGATTTGATCCAATAATTCCTTCTTTAATCTGACGGAAGATGGCAATCTCTTCAGTCTTTCCCGCCATCAACATTAGCATCTTTGCAGCAAAATAACCACTCCTTTCAGAGTTCTGACCATAAAAGGCCAAAGGATGTAAATCCGGAATATTTGAGTCTATAAATATATAAGGTATAGAGAGCCCTGAAAGCTGGTCTGTAAATTTACGGGTAAACTCAAAAACAGTAGGAGCTATTAACACCCCATCAGGAGTTTCTGCAATTATTTCTTTTCCGGCAGATATAAAAGATGTATAATCGTAAGGATCATAATAATACAACTTCATGGAAAGATTAAAATCAGAGTAAGCAGTTACAGCATCATTTAATCCTTTTTCTACAGCAGTCCAGTATTCACCTTCCAGATGTTGTGGCAGTAAACAGATAAACAGATATTTCTTATTCGAGGCAAGAGCACTGGCATACATATTAGGTTGATAATCCAATTGTTTTAAAATCTCTTCAACCCTTTTTTTACTACTTTCAGATACTCCACTCCGTCCATGAATCACGCGATCCACTGTACCAACTGATACATCGGCTAAGCGTGCTATATCTTTTATTCGTATTCTTTCCGGCAATTCATTCATAGCTTAATTACCAATTGGTTATTCGTGTTCGGACACAATAATAAATTATTTTTTTTCTTCGCAAATATATAACAATTTTTGTAATTACGAAAATATTCGTATCTTTGTGCACGTACACGAGTTGAGCGATTAGAAGAGTAATATTATACTAAACTACTTATTCATAATGGTTTGAATACAACGTGTATTACATATTATAATCTGAAAGACAAAAATATTAATTATTTATTTTAAATAGAATACAGAATTATGGGAAAGAAAGTTGTTACTTTTGGGGAAATTATGTTGCGTTTGGCAACTCCTGGTTATTTAAGATTTTCACAAGCAAAAGAATTTAATGCTACATTTGGTGGTGGAGAAGCAAATGTTGCTGTTTCTTTGGCAAACTATGGCTTGGAAACTGAATTTGTGACTCGCCTACCTAAAAATGACATCGCAGAATCTTGCATCATGGACCTTCGTTCACACAGCGTTGGAACTAAAGAAATTATCTTCGGTGGTGACCGTGTAGGTATTTATTTCCTTGAAACAGGTGCTGTTGCTCGTGCTTCAAAAGTAGTTTATGACCGTGCCAACTCTTCTATTTCAACTATCCAACCGGGAATGATTAACTGGAAGGAAGTATTTAAAGATGCTGAGTGGTTCCACTGGACTGGTATTACTCCTGCTTTGTCACAAGGTGCTGCTGACGCTTGTCTTGAAGCAATCAAAGTTGCAAACGAAATGGGTGTTACTGTTTCTACCGACTTGAACTTCCGTAAAAACCTTTGGAAATATGGTAAAACTGCATCTGAAGTTATGCCTGCTTTAGTAGAAGGTTGCGATGTTATCCTTGGTAACGAAGAAGACTGCGAAAAAGTATTTGGTGTTAAACCAGAAGGTTTTGATGTAGCTGATACAAAAGGTGAAGTTAATGCTGCTGAATTTGAATCAGTATGTACTCAGATGATGGCTAAATTCCCACGTGCTAAGAAGGTTATTGTTACTCTTCGTGGTTCAATCAATGCTAACCACAATACTTGGGGTGGTGTTCTTTACTCTGACGGTTCATTGAAACAATCTAAGAGATATGATATTACTCATATTGTTGACCGTGTTGGTGGTGGTGACTCATTCATGGGTGGTCTTATCTACGGATTGATCTCTTATCCAAAAGATGATCAAAAAGCTTTGGAATTTGCAGTTGCAGCTTCTTGTCTGAAACATACAATCTATGGTGACTTCAATTTAGTTACTGTTTCTGAAGTTGAGAACTTGATGAAGGGTGATGGTTCAGGTCGTGTTTCTCGTTAATTGACTATAATAATAAAATAAAATGGCAAGATTTTCTAAAATACAAGTGCTTAACGCAATGTCAAGCACAGGGATGGTTCCCGTTTTCTATAACAAAGATGTTGAAGTAGCAAAGAATGTAGTAAAAGCATGTTATGAAGGTGGTGTTCGTGCTTTCGAATTCACTAACCGTGGCGATTTTGCACAGGACGTATTCGCAGAGCTAGTAAAATGGGCTGCTAAAGAATGTCCTGAAATGATTCTTGGTATTGGTTCTATTATCGATCCAGCTACAGCTGCTTTGTATCTTCAGTTAGGTGCAAACTTTATTGTTGGACCATTGTTCAACCCAGAGATTGCAAAAGTTTGTAATCGTCGTTCAGTTCCTTATACTCCAGGATGCGGTTCTGTATCAGAAATTGGTTTTGCACAGGAAGTAGGATGTGATCTTTGCAAAGTATTCCCTGCAGGTAATGTTGGTGGCCCTTCATTCGTTAAGAACGTAAAAGCTCCAATGCCTTGGTCAATGTTAATGGTTACCGGTGGTGTTGAACCAACAAAAGAAAACCTTACTGCATGGATTAAAGCTGGTGTAACTTGCGTAGGTATGGGATCTAATCTTTTCCCAAAAGAAGTAGTTGCTGCTCAGGATTGGGCATGGGTTTCAGCTAAATGTCAGGAAGCTTTCGGATATATTGCCGAAGCTCGCAAATAATTTGGTAAGTTTTTAATTTATCAAAATAAACGAATACCCCTGAAAGGTTTAGTCAATAAGGGGTATTTATGTTTATTATTTTTGTTTAAATTGTTTAAAGGGGGGTAAGCCATCGGGATAGGTTCAATAATGAATCATAACCCCGGTGGTTTGCTTTTTTCTGATGATTCTTTCTATTTCAGATAATAATGATTCGTCGGCCTCAGATTATCATCCAATTCGTAAATCAGAGGAACTCCTGTAGGAATTTCTAAATTAGCAATATCATCATCACTGATATTATCAAGATACTTAATCAATGCCCTCAAACTGTTTCCATGCGCAGTAACCAAAACAGTTTTTCCTTCCAGTAAAGAAGGTGCTATATAATCCTGCCAAAAAGGCAACACACGCTTAATAGTCACTTCAAGAGATTCACCTAATGGAATAATGGCCGGCTCAATGCCTTTATATTTTGCTTCCTTTGAGGCACAGCGTTCATCATCCGCTTCCAGTAGAGGAGGAGCTATATTGAAACTTCTGCGCCATATATGTACCTGATCATCTCCGTATTTTTGAGCTGTTTCAGCTTTATTTAGTCCTTGTAACGCACCATAATGACGTTCATTTAGCCTCCAGTTATGAACTTCGGGCACCCATAATAAGTCAGTCTCCTCTTGTAATATATGTTGAGTCCTGATTGCCCGCTTCAGTACAGAGGAATAAGCTATATCGAAACTTATTCCCGCTTCTTTCATTCTTTTACCTGCCTCTCTGGCTTCATTTTCTCCCTTCTCGCTTAAATCAACATCAGTCCATCCTGTGAATCTATTTTGTTTATTCCAATCACTTTCACCGTGTCTTATCAATATAAGTTTTTTCATATCTGTTATCTTTTTAATATATTATTCTAAATAACAGATTTCTGCCTGATAAGTTTAAATATTAAATTAAAATTTATTAATTTATAACCTTTATATTAGCTTCCGAACGGACATAAAAAAAGTTCCCGTAACGAACAAACTCGTTAAGGGAACTTTCAATTCTTATTTTGAGAATATCAGACTAACCCTGAATAAACCGGGTTGGTGATTTTCTTAATTACTTTTCTTTACCAGTTTCAGAATGCGTGTTACAGTGAATGTTTGTTTGTGGAATATAAACATCGGCATAGCAACGCCTACAACAAGTGCAAACATAATAAATGTGGCAGTTACACCATTTCTGAAGATGGCAACAAGTATATCAACTGAAGCTGTGTCATCTTTACATTGGATGAATTTCACAAGATAGAGGATAGTTTTATAAGCAAACATTCCCGGGATCATTGGTAATAATGAAGGGAAAGAGAAAACTTCTGCCGGACAGTGAATCTTCTTTGCAAAAACAATACTAAGCAGACCGATAGAGAATGCAGCAATAAAAGATGCAGATGCAATATCAATAGAAGTGCTGTGCAGTAAGCAATAACGTAATCCATGACCGATAGCTGCTAAAACTGCAGAAACCCAGATTGCATTTCGTTGAGGATTAGAGATAACGGCAAATCCCACTGAAGCTACAGCGGCAAAACAGCCATCAAAGATTATGGCTTGCAATAATTCAAAGTTTATCATAATGTTTGTACTCCTAATAGCAATAATGTTAGTGACAAGCCAATTGAAAGGCAGATAATTAATAATGCAGCGTTAATCAGACGGGATACTCCAGCCAGAACGTGTCCTTCAATTATATCAATAATTCCGTTAATCAAAGGAACCCCGGGAACAAGATAAAGAATACTGGTACCTAATGCAATCTGCGGTGTAGTTCCTATATTATAGATTACGGCAGTACAGCCTATCATTGAAGCTACAAACGATGACACTACAAATACGAACAGGTGATTGAGATGTTTCTCCATCATTTTCTGACGAACAAAGAATCCTACCAATGTTGCTATGAAAACAATAGCCATAGCTTGCCAGTCGCCAGTAAACAAGCGGCAGAAAGAAGCATTGGCACATGATACAAGGAAAAGAACCATCCATTTACTCATACGTGGATTGCTGACTATTTCCTGATACTTTGTTCTCAATTCATCCAGAGTCAGATGTTCATCATAAGCTTCCCAACTGAGAGAACTTAAGCGAGAGTTAATCTCAAAATTCAGAGCCATTGGCTTGATTTTATTCACTGTACTGTAGGAATGAGTGTTGTCCTTGTCTCGCAAGGTCATGATAATTGTCTTTTGAAAGATTGTCATATCAACAAAAAAGCCAAAAGACTCAGCTATACGCGCAGTGTTGCGCACAATACGAGATGTGTGCACTCCTACAGCCATCAGGCTGGTAGAGTAGTCAGATAAGAATTTCGATAACTCTTTGAGTTCTAAATGAATGTCCATATAGTTAAACTAATTATTTAATTTTACGGATTTCAAGTATCGATTTTGATTTTAAAAAAGGTCTGTATTTTCGGGCGCAAAGGTAATAAAAAACAGCTTAGGGAAGAACTTGTGACAGATTATTTTTCTTCAATCTTTCAAAAAAACAATTTCACTTTTGTATTTAAATTGGCTTTATATAAAAAAACTCTCAGCGAATCACTTCGATGAGAGAATCCCATTTTTTTATTTAATAAATGGCTACGTAATAAAATTATGACTAATATTAAAAATTATATTGCAAAGATACAGGGTTTAAAGTTGTTGTACAATCCCATACAATAGGTATTTTTATGAATTATATATCCCACAATATAGGGATATACCAAAATGAATATAAAACATTATATGAAATGTTTCATAACATTTAACTTGCATTAAGTCTGATATCAGGTAAATATTACTTTAAAACTATCTATATTTGTGAGAAATATGCATATTAAATGAGTAAACTGCGCAACATATTTCCTTTTATTGCTGCCATACTGATGTTCTCAGTGAATTATTCATGTACGGAAACCCCTTCCGCACATGAGGTTCGTCTGCTGGATTCGCTTAACCAGCGATCATATGACATGCGATACAAGAGGCTTGACATTTCATATAAGGAGGCTCTTCTTGCATATAATAAGGCTGATTTGTATGATCAGGGGAAAGCTGAAGCCTGCAATAATCTGGGATTCTGTGCTTTTATGCGCATGGATTTTGATACTGCCGAGAAATATTATAAAAAGGTGTACGATATTACTCAGAACGAACTGGAGTTGGTCATTGCCGATATCGGGCTGATGAAAATCTATCAGCGCACATCCATGAACAAAGAGTATTATGATTGCCGGAATAGTGCTGTCCGACGGATGAAGCGTATTGATGAAGATCAGTCGGTCTTTGTAGATGTGCACGAAAAGAAGCGTCTGAACTATGCCCGCTCCGAGTTTTTTATCGTATCTTCCATTTACTATTATTATCTGCAGCAGGAAAAGGAAGCCATTCAGTCTGTCAATCAGGTTGGTGATTCCGATTTGGCCGGTGATACAGCACAGACATTGTATTACTACTACATCAAAGGTTCTGCCGAACTATTTGAGAAGAACAATGTGCAGCAGAAAAGCGTCAGTGCTTTTGACGAGCTGTTCAATTGCTGGATGCTGAGTCGTAATAATTACATCTATTTTGAAGCAAACAGCATTCAGGGAATAGCCTCGTTGCTGAATAATAAAACCAGTTTTAATCAGATATATTATGAACGCCCACGGGCAATTCAGGATCTGAATAATTACTACCATTCCCAGAAGACCGAAGTTGCTGCTTCTGATACAGTGTTATCATTAAAACTTGCTCAGATGGCCCTTCAGAAGTTTAAGAAATACAAGGATATTTATCAGATAGCCGGTACTTATGTCTCTATCGGTAAATATTATAATATTCACGGTCATTACAAACAAGCACTTGATTCACTGAGCAAGGCTTTGGATTGCGTTAACCAACATCATAGATTGTATTATGATGGTGGGAAAGAGATTGGGCACAAGCTGAAATTGTCTTCCGAGCAGGATACCATTTATACTGAACTTACCTGGATTGCGAAAGACAATATTAAAACTGTTCCTGAGTGGATAGCCCGTATCCGCGAACAGTTAAGCGTTTCTTATGCCGGATTAGGGCTGAAAGTTCCGTCAAATTACAACAGAAATATTTATCTTGATATTCTTGATTACACACGTCAGGATAAACAGTTGGAGAGCCGTTCGCAGGAACTGGAAAAAGAAGACCGCCAACTGAATGTTCTTTCATTAATTGTTTTCACAGGTATAGTTATGCTGATTGCTCTTTTCTGGGTACTTAACTCTCGTTCCAAGATTCGCAACCGCAAGCATACTCAGAAACTGAGAACCACGCTCGAGGTGTGTCAGCGGATTACAGCTTCCATTCCTGTGGATGTGAGAAGCACGGACGAAATTATTTCCGCAGTTGGTACTGCCATTCAGGCTGATTTAAAGCAATTGTTCCGGGCTCATTTCTTGCGCATAGGAATCTTTGATAAGGAAACCGGTGAATTCATTTACCCTTCTATTGAAGAAGATGAAGCAATTGAAAATGAATTAGTTGGAGATAATTTTATTAAGTCTTCGTTCAACCTTTACTTGCCGGAAGAAGAGAGCCCGGTTGGCGTTATTGAACTGTATACCCGTCATAAAATGACCAAGGATGAAAAGGCTCTGATGAATGTTATTGCTCCATACATCGCCTGGACATTGGGCAACGGCCTCACATTTATATCTCTGGGAGATGAGCGTATCAGACTAGAGAAACAACGCTATGTGTATGAGCAACACATAGCCGACAATAAGCGTCAGAATTTGATAAAGAAGGCTTGCATGGCTATTGTTTACGGTATTACTCCTTACATGGACCGCATTATTAATGAGGTAAACAAGCTTACCACCAGAGGATTCCTGAATGATGAAACCATTAAATACGAGAAATACCAGTATATTGACGAGCTGGTAACCAAGATTAATGAATATAATGATATTCTGGCTCTGTGGATTAAAATGAAACAAGGCTCGCTGAATCTGAATATCGAGAACTTTGAACTGAATGAACTTTTTGAACTTCTGGCAAAAGGCCGCAAGACTTTTGAAATGAAGCAGCAGACTTTCAATGTGGAGCCAACAAATGCCAATGTGAAAGCAGACAAGGCGCTGACTATGTTTATGATTAACACGCTGACCGAGAATGCACGAAAATATACGCCTAAAGGAGGAACCATTAATGTATCAGCCCGGGCAGAAGAAGATTACGTGGAAATTTCAGTTCTGGATACGGGTAGAGGAATCTCTGCCGAGGATGTGGCGCGCATACTGGGTGAAAAGGTCTACGATTCCAGCCAGATAGGTATGGAATCAACCGATAAAGAAGAGCTTTTCAAGAATAAGGGCAGTGGTTTCGGGCTAATAAACTGTAAAGGTATTATTGAAAAATACCGAAAGACGAACGATCTTTTCAAAGTCTGCGAGTTTAATATTGAAAGCATTCCCGGTAACGGTAGCCGCTTCTACTTCCGCTTGCCTTCGGGTGTCCGGAAAACTCTGGGAATATTGGTTTGTGTACTTCTCACAGCCGGATTTAGTTCCTGCGGAAAGCCGGTTAAGCCTGCTCCAAAGGATTCTCGCTCCAAAGAGAATGTCTCTTCACAGTACAGAAAAGACTATGACAAGCTGCTTAATGAGGCTTCTCTTTATGCAGATACCGTTTATTACTGTAATGTGATAGAGAATTATCCGCTTGCATTGCAATATGCTGATTCTGCTATATCCAGATTAAATAAACATTACGCCAAATATACACGCAAGCCACGTTATTTCATGACTTTGAAAGGGCAGGGCACATCTGCCGAAATAAACTGGTGGAACGGGATGCTTAATTCAGATTACTATGTAATACTCGATATTCGTAATGAAGCTGCTGTGGCTTTTCTGGCTTTGAAGCAATGGGACAATTATCAGTATAATAACACTGCCTATTCACGGCTTTACAAGCTGGTGAGCGAGGACTATTCTCTGGAGGAATATTGCCGTAATCTGGAGCATTCCACCAACAATAAAGTGGTGGCTGTAATTCTGTGCATCTTACTCCTTATTATCTTTTTCATCGGATATTATCTGCTTTTCATTCGAAAGAGACTGATAAACAGATGGAATTTGGAACAGGTGCTGGAAATTAACAAGCAAGTACTGGCTTCTTCCTCAACGCTCAAAGATATCCCCCGGCACATTGTGGACAATTGCTTTGACGGCATCAACGAATTGCTCACCATTGATATGCTGAGTATCGGTGTTTATAATGAGGATAACCATAAAATGGAATTTGCTTACAATCCACATCAGCTGGAATGGAACGATACTTCTGTGGAAATTCAGGGCGAGCAGGAAACTCTGACCGAAGTGATGCAGCGCTGTTTCAATACACAGAAATACACTACCGGCAAACTGAAATCTCTTCCTTTTTATAACAATGATTTATACGATATTTACGTTCAGGCGCTTCCGTTGATGGTTGAAGTGGGGGAGACTCACCGGTGCGTGGGTGTGCTTGCATTTCTGAAACAAGAAGATAGCGAGCAGGAAAACGAGCGTTTGCTCATTGAACTGATTACCAACTATGTGGCTATCGTAGTGTTTAACGCGGTGGTAAAACTGGCTACCAAATACAGGGATATAGAATCGGCCGAAGAGGATACGCACAGAGCTTCCTGGGAAGACAGTCTGCTTCACGTGCAGAATATGGTGCTCGACAATTGTCTTTCTACTATCAAGCACGAAACTATCTATTATCCCAGCAAAATAAAGAATATCATTGATAAGCTGGCTAAGCAGCAGCACACACCTGCCGAGGAGAATGAACATATTGAAACGATCAGCGAACTGATTGATTACTATAAAGGTATCTTTACCATCCTGAGTTCCTGTGCGGCACGGCAGTTGGAAGAGGTGACTTTCCGTCGTGGCATTGTGGAAACAGACGATTTACTTGCGTATGCTCAGAAGTATTTCACTAAGATAAGCAAGCGCATGCAAAGCCCAGTCAGGTTCAGTACAGAAGGCAGCGGCATGAAAGTGACCGGAGATGTTATTCAGTTAAGATTCCTGTTCGAGAACCTGATTGACGAATGTCTGTCCGTGCCCGAAGAAGGAGAAGTAATTCTGGAAGCAAAAGCCGATGGTGAGTTTGTTCGCTTCCTGTTTACCGACAGAAGACGGGAGAAAACGGTGGAAGAACTGAATCAGCTTTTCTATCCCGACCTTGCACGTATGACGGCATCTGAGGATGGTAAACTGAAAGGTACCGAATACCTGATATGCAAACAGATTATCCGCGACCACGATGAGTTTGCCGGTCAGCGGGGTTGCCGTATAAATGCCGAACCATCTCCGGAAGGAGGGTTCACTGTCTACTTTACTTTGCCAAAGAAAAGGGAGAGCTTAGGAAAGGCAAAGAGTAATGTTCTAAATTAGAGGTAGGGCTATTATAAAAACAGTGTAGAGATTAAAAGTAAAAGGAGTACACCTAATTTATAAACAGTGTACACTATTTGAAAAAGATAAAACGAATAAAAGTATTAAATATAGTAAGAAAGAACAATGGAAGATAAGCAATTTAAAGTAATCATTGTAGAAGATGTGAAACTGGAACTCAAGGGAACAGAAGAAATATTCCGTCACGAAATACCCAATGCCGAAGTAATTGGTACGGCAATGACTGAGAAAGAGTTCTGGCCGCTCATAGAAGCACAGGTTCCCGACCTTGTGTTGCTAGATCTTGGGCTGGGAGGCTCCACCACAATTGGAGTGGACATCTGCAAAAACGTGCGTAAAAAGTACAAGGATGTGCGTGTGCTGATATTTACCGGCGAGGTACTTAATGAAAAGCTTTGGGTGGATGTGCTGAATGCGGGGGCAGATGGAATAATACTGAAGACTGGCGAGCTACTTACCAAGACAGATGTACAGGCGGTAATGGATGGAAAAAAATTGGTATTCAATTACCCCATACTGGAAAAGATTGTAGATCGCTTTAAGAAGTCAGTCACCAACGATGCATTGCGCCAGGAAGCGGTGATTGATTACGATATTGACGAATATGATGAGCGTTTCCTTCGCCACCTTGCCTTGGGATATACCAAAGATATGATAGCCAATCTGAAAGGTATGCCTTTCGGCGTGAAATCTCTGGAAAAGCGCCAGAACGATTTGATAACTCGTTTGTTTGTTACAGGCGAACGGGTAGGAGTGAATGCCACCCGCCTTGTGGTCCGTGCGCTGGAACTTCGTATTATAGACCTTGATAATCTGGAACCGGATGAAGAGTAAACTGCGAATGCCTCACCCTGCGACGATGTTTCTGTTGCTAACAGCAGCAGTCGTTATGCTTTCGTGGATATTTGATATCTACGGACTTAGCGTAATCAATCCTCAAACGGGTGAAGTTATCCGCGTACAAAGTCTGCTTAGTGCCGAAGGAGTTCGCTGGCTGTTGCGGCATGTAGTGACCAACTTCACCGGCTTTGCTCCGTTGGGAATGGTTATGGTGGCCATGTTTGGTGTGGGTGTGGCCGAGCATTCCGGTTTCATCGGAGCCTGCATCCGCCAAAGCCAGAGAAAGAACCCCAGTAAGCAGATGGTAATTCTCCTGGTTATTTTGTTGGGTATCGTTTCAAACGTAGTGGGCGATGCAGGATATATCATTCTTATTCCAATAGCCGCCACTCTTTTCCAATCGGTCAAGCTGCATCCCGTGGCTGGAATTGTAACAGCCTATGTATCCGTGGCCTGCGGATTCAGTGCAAATTTGTTTCTTAGTACACTAGATCCGCTTCTTGCCCGTTTAACCCAGGAAGCTGCGGCAACCATGACCTATTATCAGGGAAACGTGGGGCCACTATGCAACTATTATTTCATGTTTGCCTCCACCTTTGTCATTGCAGCGGTGATTTATTATATAACCCGTAAAAGTCTGTTGCCCACACTGGGCGAATACACCGGTAGTGTACCCTATGACACGTTCAAATCACTCTCACGAAAAGAGCGGCGTGCGCTGATAATAGCCTTGGCTATCGGACTAATCTATACTCTGATTATCATTTTGGCTACTTTTTCAAGATGGGGTATCCTTCGTGGAATCACCGGAAGTTTAACCCGTTCACCGTTTATCTTCGGAGTTTTGTTCCTAATCTCATTCGGCATTGGACTGATGGGAACTATCTATGGTTTTGCATCCGGACGTTACCGCAGAGATTCAGATGTGATAAAAGGACTGACTCACCCCATGCAACTGTTGGGCGTTTACTTTGTCATCGCTTTCTTTGCCGCGCAAATGTTTGCCTGCTTTGAATATTCCCATCTCGACAAATGTCTGGGCATAATGGGGGCAAACCTTCTTACTTCCATTGAAGCAAGCAACCTTGTCACCTTGCTTTTATTTATCCTTTTTACTGCGATAATCAACCTTATCATGGTATCCGCTACGGCAAAGTGGGGCTTTCTCTCCTTTATCTTTGTCCCAATGTTCGCGGCAATGGGCATCAGTCCCGACTTAACCCAATGCGCCTTTCGTATTGGAGATAGCGCCACAAACGCTATCACTCCATTCCTGTTCTATATGCCATTGATTCTTGCCTATATGCAGCAGTACAACAAACAGGCCAATTATGCCACATTGTTTAAATACACCTGGCGCTATTCGGTTTACATACTGTTGGCATGGACAGCATTTTTTGTTATTTGGTATTTACTGAGAATTCCATTGGGAGTATAATAATATGGAAGAGAAGGCTATTTATATAATCATCGGCATTATAAATATAATACCCATAATAGTATTTGTGATCTTTCCTTTTTTGAGAAAAGATCGATGTGATAGTTTTATATTTAGAGCCTGTTTAAATTTTAAAGATAAAAATAAAAAAGTGTTTCCTCTTTCCGTTAAAATGATTATTTTTAGTTACCACACTTTAAATAATTATGTATTTAACGGATTTAGAAGAAACACAGTGGCAAGTTATTAAGAAAATCTTGAAACCACAAGAGAGAAAGCGAAAATATGATTTACGTAAAATATGGAATGCCATATTTTATATTGTAAAAACCGGTTGTCAGTGGCGTATGTTGCCTTCAGATTTTCCCTCGTGGGAATTGGTATACTATTATTATCGAAAATGGTCATCTCTTGGTGAATTTGATCTATTACTCAATAATTTACGTGAGAAAGTACGTGTCTCTATGGGGCAAAAAGCCGAAGCTAGCGTAGGTATAATGGATAGCCAAAGTGTACGTTGGGGAAATAACCGTTCCCTTAATGGAGTTGATGGTAATAAGAAAGTCAAAGGGATTAAACGTCATGTGGTTGTTGACAAGAATGGTTTCCTGATCGCTGTTATGGTAACAATTGCATGTGTGCATGATAGCAAAGCGGCTTATCTGCTTGCCCGATGTCTGAAAGAATTGTGCTGTAATATAAAAGTAATTCTTGCTGATGGCGGTTACCGCGGAGACGTATCAGAAAAAATAAAAAATACTTTTGGATATTTACTGGATATTATAGTCAGTGGAGACAAAGTAAATGGCTTTAAACCAATTAAAAAGAGATGGATTGTAGAAAGAACTTTTTCCTGGTTTGATAACTATAGAAGACTCTGCCGAAACTATGAACTTACATTCGATTCAGCAGAGGAAATGGTTAAACTGGCAAACATAAGGATGCTATTGAATAAAATTTAAACAGGCTCTTAGTGGCAATCCGTTAGTGCTATTTATTAAAGGATTAATTTTTTCTATCCTGTTATTTATTCTGTTTATCTATTGTATCGGACCACTTTTTCCTGATGGCGGTAGAGAATTGCCACTAGTGATGATAATTTCTGAAATAGAATTATTACCAATAGCAGGAATAGTTTTGTTTTTGGTTTGCCTTGGTTGCAATATTTCCTGGACAAAACATTACTGGTATTGGGCAATAATTATATTAGCGTTAATGTTATACTCTCTTTTCTATTTATTCAATGACAATTCTATCGGAATTTTATAGAACTTTCTATCCTTATTAAAATCAAGCATAAGCTGATCAACAATGACTTCTGGGTCGAGCGCACTGATACGAATGGTGTGCTTTCCCGGAATGTTTATTTTATGAAGAGTGGTGTTCAGTGATTGATTTCTCAGAACATTAATTTTCCATGGCTCACTACGGAATCCGGTTTCATAAGCCACCACCTGAGGCTTTTCATTATCCACGGAAACAGCATAACGGATACTTCCACCATTTACCGGATGATTGGGAATCAATGCCACTCTAAGGGCAGCTTCACCCGGAGTTGTGGTGTAAACTTCATAAATCAGCTCTCCATTTTTAGGAAGAGATACAGCTTTTGCGCTATGCCCCAAACCTTCAATAACCTGAGTTCCCTTTGCTGCCGATTTATAATCCGCCGCATTCCACGCAATCATTCCGTTTGCCTCGGTCATAATGCCCGGAGTGAGATTCTTTGCTTGTATATTGAACTGATACTTTTCTCCGTCAACAGACAGCAAAAGCTCATCCTGACAATCACTATTCACTTTTGCCCAATCGGCACTAATAATTAGTCTCTTTTCAAATTGCATTCCGTTTTCCTGCTCTTCTATTTTTAACCATGAAGGAACCTTTTCTATCTTCCATTCAATTGGTTTATTGTTTCTGCTGAATAACGAAACAAAAGTCTGGTTACCGGCACTACGAACCAACGAAATAAGATCAGCCTTGCTTTTTGACTGCAACGGAATGCTGTCGCCCTCTATCCAAACCAGCGCCGAAGCCCCTTGCTGAGAGGCAACTTTCTCAGGCAATGTAGGATATTGGAATACAGGAAGCTGACGCGGCTTCATATCCATCATCCCATTCCATTTAGCTTTCTGAATGTCGTGATTATAAGTCTGAGTCAGTCCGGCAATCTCATTGTAAGCATGGTCGCTCAGGTAGGAATATTCATTGGCTGCAAGCAACTTATAACGGGCTAGCAACCGCGCCTTCTGAGCATACAAATGCTTCTGATTCATTGCAGCTGCACCACAAACCGGGTATTGTACCAGCTCAAAGTAGGCATCTTGCTGTTCGGCGGGAATTCTTTTGGCAATCTCTTTCACTCTTTCTGAAAGGGCAGTATAATCATCAGCGCGTTTTTGAAGTTCATCACCAAAAGCAAATGGATTGAATTGAGTATCAATAACAGGAGTCTTTCCTCCTTTCACAGAAGCTTCCTCCACACGACTCCATCCCATGAATTCCGGTTTACGGATATCGGCCAACTGATAATATTTATTCATCAAAGGAGTGAGTTCCTTGCCAGCTTCACCGCCAAACTCCCGGGTAAGCCAGTTATCTAAATGCTGAGAAATCGTATTTGGCTGAACATTATTTACGTTCCATGCTAAGTCCATAAAGAATTCAATGTCGTATTCAGCAGGTTTGATGTCGCCCACATTCAGGATCCAGAGCTTGCGAGCCCCGTAATCCCAGGCGCGCTTCATTTCAGTATAAATCAAAGACGGCTGAGTACTGCAAAGCCAAAGATAATCGTGAGGACGTCCCCAGTAAGAAATGTGGTAATATACACCTGCGCCGCCTTTTCTTTTTCGTTCCTGTTCATTGCTCAGGCGGGTGATATAGCCATAATTATCGTCACACCACATTAACGTAACATCATCTGGCACCTTCAGTCCGTTATTATACACGTTGAGAACCTCTTTGTACGGCACAAATACCTGAGGAACCTTAGTTACATCGGGATTAACGTACTTTGCCAACAGCTCACGCTGGTCTTTAAACACATTAGTCAGTGCAGCTGTGTGCTCTTCCAGCGTTTTTACTCCCTGCATCTGTCCGTCGTGAACGCCTCTCATTCCGATGGTATAGATATTCTCCAACTGGCCAACGTTCTTCAATCTCTCTGTCCAGTAAGAAGTGATAGTTTCTTTATTAGTCAGGTAATTATACTCACCGTATTTCTTTGCATCCCATTCTCCTGCGCTGTTCCTCATAAGCGGTTCACAGTGGGAAGTAGCCATTACAATACCGTATTTATCGGCCATCTCTTTCGTTCCATTCACAAAATAAAACGGAACAGTACATTCATGCATGGCCGGCCAGATAGTATTAGCACGCAGACGAAGCAGCAATTCAAAGATTTTTGCGTAGGTCTTAGGACCAATCTGTCCTTTTACGGAAGTCTGCTCAAAGTTTTTAGAACTCCACGGCATCAGTCCCCAATCTTCATCATTCAGGAAAATACCCCGATATTGAACTGAAGGTTGTTGCACGTTTACATATCCTTCGGGAAGAGTAAGCGTATTCTTTTTAAAGGGTGTTGCATCCGCCCACCAACACCATGGCGAAACACCAATAATTCGCGATAATTCCAGCACGCCGTAAGCCGTTCCGCGATCATCGCTTCCCAGTACCACCAGACAAGGATTGCCATTCCGCTGAATTACCTGAATTTTAAAAACTTCCCATTTATTCAGTAACTCTTTTGCTGAAACCTTCTGCTTCTTCAGCCATTCGTCTGCCTCCTTTGATTTGCCAACTGTTGCTACAATAATAGAAGCATTGTCTAGCGAGCTTATCTCTGTTGGCTTATTGCCGGATACTTCAGACATATCCGATAAAAAGAGATCTAAAGCTGTATGCACAACTATCTTTTCATTCTTGTTCAGGTAAACAGTTGCAGGTTTCTCTTTAGATATTAAAGAAAAATCCTCAGCAAAAAGAGGAGTGAAGAGCGTTGCTTCAAAGCAAAAAAGAAGTAGAAAGGGGCGAAAAATATGTTTCATAGTGCTCAATAATATGATTCTGAATAAACTGTAAATAGTAACAGAGAGCAAATATACTCGTTTCTTTGGCTTTTACTAAATAATAAGTTGAGAGAATAACTCTTTTTATTGATAAATTGTTGAATAGACAAGAATTTATTCAGCTCTTGCTGTCAGTCAATTCCTGTTACATTTTTATTTATTAGTGAATAGATTCCGGAATATTTCCTTTACCTTTGTAATAACTAGATCAATAAATTGGAACAGCTATGGAACCTATGCATAAAATAAGCAAAGTAAAAATCCGTTCTCTGCAGCTGGACGATTATGCCCAACTATCACAATCATTTACCAGAACCTATTCAGATGGAAGCGATATATTCTGGTCTCACGAACAAATAGAAAAGTTAATCACAATCTTCCCCGAAGGACAGATTGTAGCGGTTGTAGATAACAAAATAGTGGGTTGTGCTTTCTCTATCATTGTAGATTACGATATGGTAAAGAACGATCACACCTATGCTTCTGTTACCGGGCAGGAAACTTTCAATACACATAATCCGGAAGGAAACATCTTGTACGGCATAGAGGTCTTTATTCATCCTGAATATCGTGGCCTCAGACTAGCTAGGAGAATGTATGATTACCGCAAGGAACTTTGTGAAACCCTGAACCTAAAGGCTATCATGTTTGGTGGTAGGATTCCTAATTACCATAGGTACGCTGAGGATATACGCCCCAAAGAGTATATTCATAAAGTGAGCAAAAAGGAGATTTTTGATCCTGTGCTTACCTTCCAGTTATCTAATGATTTCCACGTGCGTAAGGTAATGACCAATTACCTGCCTAATGATGAAGAATCACGCCACTTTGCTTGTCTTTTGCAATGGGATAACATTTATTATCAGCCACCCACGCAAGAGTTTATCCCTCAGAAAACAACAATCAGACTAGGGCTGGTTCAATGGCAGATGCGCTCCTATAACACCATCGACGATGTATTTGAACAAGTGGAATTCTTTGTGGATGCGGTTTCCGATTATAAAAGCGACTTTGTACTTTTCCCCGAGTATTTCAATGCGCCATTGATGGCAAAGTTCAATCATCTGGGAGAATCTCAGGCCATTCGTGAGCTTGCAAAATATACTAATGAGATGCGGAAACGTTTCATAAACCTTGCCATCAGCTACAATATCAATATCATTACTGGAAGTATGCCACAACTTCGTGGCGACGACCTCTATAATGTAGGATTTCTTTGCCGGAGAGATGGTACTTATGATACTTACGAAAAAATTCATGTTACGCCCGATGAAACGAAAAGCTGGGGACTTTCCGGAGGAAGAGTAATTAAAACTTTTGATACCGATTGTGCGAAGATAGGGATATTGATTTGTTATGATGTGGAATACCCTGAACTTACCCGCATCATGGCCGACCAAGGAATGCAGATACTCTTTGTTCCGTTCCTTACCGATACACAAAACGGATATTCCCGCGTACGGATCTGTGCTCAGGCCCGGGCTATTGAGAATGAATGCTTTGTGGTTATAGCCGGAAGTGTAGGAAACCTGCCACGTGTGCACAATATGGATATACAGTACGCCCAATCGGGGGTATTCACTCCTTGTGATTTTGCATTCCCCACTGATGGAAAGTGTGCCGAAGCCACACCAAACACCGAAATGATTCTGGTGTCTGATGTGGATCTGAATTTATTGAATGAACTTCACACTTATGGCAGTGTAAGGAACTTAAAAGACAGAAGGAATGATCTTTACGAACTTAAGTTGAAGAAGTAATATAAGCAAAGGCCCCAATCAAAGAAGGATACTTTCTCTATTCTATAAATCGGGAAGTATCCACCGCTTTGCATTCCTTTTCCTTGTAGTTACCAAACTTATTCACTTATTTTCTTATAATCTGCAAGGAACTGTTCCAGTCCGCTATCAGTCAATGGGTGTTTAAGTAAACCTTTGATTGCACTTAGCGGACAGGTTGCAACATCTGCTCCAACTTCAATGCATTGAATAATATGCTGTGTGTGCCTGATAGAAGCGGCTAACACCTGTGTTTTAATATCATAAATGGTATACATCTCTACTATTTTACGAACTACTTCAATGCCGTCACTGCAAATATCATCTAGTCGGCCTACGAAGGGAGAAACGTATGTGGCACCAGCTTTGGCAGCAAGTAATGCTTGTCCTATGGAGAACACTAGCGTGCAGTTCGTACGGATTCCCACACCTGCAAAATGCTTTATGGCCTTAATGCCATCTGCCGTGCAAGGAACCTTCACAACTATGTGAGGATGAAGAGCGGCCAGCTCTCTTCCTTCGTGAATCATTCCTTCATAGTCGGTAGCAATAACTTCCGCACTCACATCTCCATCCACAATGTTGCAGATCTCAACATAATGCTTTCGCTGGTTTTCTACACCTTTAATACCCTCTTTTGCCATCAGTGAAGGATTAGTTGTCACTCCATCAAGAACTCCCAGATCATAGGCTTCCCTGATCTGATCCAAATTTGCTGTGTCAATAAAAAACTTCATAATACGATTTGTTTAGGTTTAAATAACAATCAAACAAATCTACAAAACAATTTTGAAGAATAAAATGTTTTAGCATAATAAGTATTGAAGATGAGCATAATAGTCAACGCGCAGTACTTGTAATAGGTTTTGTCTATATCCCTATAGAAACTATCAATTGGAAAAATTAGGCAAGCCTGAATATATCTTATAGCTTTGTGGAAAGAGAAGGAAATACAAACATTTAAAAATATAAGATTATGAGATCATTAATAGGAAAGAAAGCACCTAAATTTTCTGCATCAGCAGTAGTTAACGGAAATAAAATAGTAGATAACTTTTCACTGACTCAATATGAAGGCAGTAAGTACATACTCTTTTTCTTCTACCCAATGGACTTTACATTTGTATGTCCTACAGAGCTACATGCATTTCAGGAAAAGCTTGAAGAATTTGAAAAAAGAAACGTAGCAGTAGTTGGCTGTTCAGTCGATTCACAATTTTCTCACCTTGCATGGCTTAATACACCTAAAAAAGATGGCGGTATTCAGGGTGTGAAGTATCCTCTGGTTGCTGACTTTTCAAAATCTATAGCCGAAAGCTTTGGCGTTTTAGCCGGCGCTTATGCTCCCGATGAAAATGGCAACTGGGTATGTGAAGGCGCACCTGTAGCTTATCGCGGATTGTTCCTTATTGATAAGAACAGAGTGGTAAGACACTGCGTGATCAACGACCTTCCTCTGGGAAGAAGTGTTGACGAAGCTTTAAGAATGGTAGATGCTTTGCAGCATTTTGAAGAATGCGGTGAAGTTTGTCCGGCAAACTGGAGCAAAGGAAAAGATGCAATGAAAGCAACAGGAGAAGGTGTTGCTGATTATTTAAGCAACCATTAAAAGATAAGAATAGATAAGAGATGTAGTTTGATTAATTGTTACAATGATTGGGTTATAGAGGAGGGCTTGCGAAAGTCTTCCTCATTTTTTTATATTACGATCATAGCTATCTCCAAACTACTTTTCTAACAAGAAAACAAATAGTGTTTATAGGTTAGTCAGTGATTTATTACGATATTTACACACACAAATAATCAATTCAAAAAACTAAAAGCTATGTCTGTAATTATGGAATTTGCCATCTTCCCAATTGATAAAGGGGAACATGTGAGCCAATACGTTAAGAAAGTAGTAGAGATGATAGACTCTTTGCCCTGCAAAAGTCAGCTGACTCCGATGGGAACTATTGTAGAGTGTGATACTATGGATGAATGTCTTGCAGTTATATCTAAAGCAAACGCTATCTTAGAGCAGGATGCCGAACGTATATATTGTACTGCAACGTTTGATAATAAGCCTGGTAAAAAAGATCAGATGGAACATAAGATTAAGGCTGTAAGAGGAGAATAATTTCCTTTGCGGGAATTTATGAAAAGGCGAGGGGAGTTTAGCAAAACTCTGGTTTGCTTTTTTAAAAAGTACTAGACTAGTTTATGAATCCTTGTACAAAAGATTGCATTCTTCTGTACAAAACAATTAATTCTTTTGTACAGAAGAAAGATTTGTTTTGTACAACATCGCATCAACTACCCGCCTGAAATATAAAAAATCATTCGGGAGTTTGACCAACCTCCCGCCGCATCATTTCGAAAAGCCAGAATAGAATTTTATAGCCTACAAAATCACTACATAAATTTTAATTTTGCGAAATTGATCTAGCGATCTGGCAGTAGGCCTTTAAGCTGCTGTGTATAAATAGAATAGAGGTGCTAGATCAAAATGATTTGATCTAGCGGGGGTAATGTGGTAATAGTCAGTTTGTTATTTGGGTGGTGCTAGATTGCTAGATCAATTTGTGGAAATTGATTCTGTTGGGAGGTTTTGGTGGAAGCAAACTGTCTCAAATGCTTATCCAATAAAGATTTTACATGCTTTTTGATAAGTCATTTATTAACTCTGATAAAAAGCCTGCAAAACGCCATTAACAGATTCAATATAATATCTTCTACCAAAAGTGACAAAGAACCTTTATTTTGCGAAAATACTCTAGCATTCTAGCGGTAGTATTTTATTCATTTATAGATAGTGGTAGAGTGCTAGAGTAATTGGCAGAATTTCTATGATTGCATTTTATTTAGATCAAGCATCTTTTAAAGCTTTCAAAATAGCTTCCTGTGTAAAGGTCATTACACATTTGGCTCCACAATCGGCTAATTCATCAGGAGATTCAAACTTCTTATCCAGTTTTACGCATACCAGCTTTTTCTTGCCTGCTTTGCTTTTAGCTACTTCAAAATTCTGCCAATTCTTATAACCTATTTCTTCGTGATGTTTATTCTCTTTATTAGCTTCTTTCCTATAATAACAAACGCATACGATGCTTGATTGATTTTATCGATTAAAGCATCTTTTACTCGTGGTATATCTTCTTTCTTTATCTCATTTGGTGATTGATTATTAAAACAAAATTCAAAATCAGGATTTGTATTCCATTCTTCAAGCAAATGCCTGTACTCACGGTCATTGTCATGATCGTAGCTGACGAAAACTTTTTTCTTTACCATTTCACTAAAAATTTAAGTGACTAACTGAAAAATGAATTGCCAAGTATATTTATAAATAATGGCTATTTTTTGTCTGTTACAATTGGTACAATGAAAAGAGGAATCGTTGTTCTCTTTAATATTGCCTTCGCATCATTTCCCATAATGATATTATCAAACCAGTTCCTGCTATGAGCACCAATAACTATAATATCGGCCCCTATCTCTTTTGCTGTATAGAGAATTGTTTCGGCAATCTCACCATCCTTTATCATTGTGTCAATCGATACATCACCAAGATGCTTTTTTGTTTCATTCAGAAAATTCTGCAATGATACTTTCAAATTTTCAATATATCCAATTTGGTATTCGTAAACAGCAGGACTCTCAATATAATAATTTGGTCGTTCATATAATACATGCAATAATGTTATTTCAGCATTCATTGCTTTTGCCATTGCATAGCCTGCTTCAGCTACAATTTCAGCAGTCTTATCATAATCAATGGCTATCAATACTTTCTTTATTTTGCTTGCTTCCATCCTTTTAGATTTTAAATTGTTACTTTTAATTTTAAACATATAACTCCTTTGTTTATAACAAATCTATGTTTAGAAAGATTTATAGAAGTCAGAATATTAATGAGTTAATCAGCTAAAAAAAGTTATATTAAGTCATTAATTTACCTGGATAAATGTATATAAACAATTGTGCTCACTACATCTATTACTTATTCATTTACTCTTTTTGCCGATTGCTCAACTCCATCCGTATTGATTATTAATAAATCGGTTTTACCCTCAGAATTACTCTTAAATGTAAGCCGTATATTTATTTCTCTTGCAAAATATTCTGTTTCGGATGCAGGTAAGAGCTGATATAGGGGAAGATTAGGTACTTGCATAAAAAGTTTATCGTCATCTTTTGAGATAACTATAGCCTTACTATTCCCTAAATCATATTTGCCAACATATTTATCGAACACGGAAGGGTTAACTGCAACAGGCATTTCATCTTTTAACTTCTTTGCTTCAATTTGCTGTCCGCCCTGATGATGGATCGCGTTGGTTACATTTCCCTTTTCGTCCATTACAAATTTCACACTGGCTTCAACAACTTTCCAGTTAAATTCATCATTAGATGAAGGGAATATTGGATATTTAGACTGTCCTGTCATTTGTGCATACAGTTGATTGCCTTCAAGTGTGACTGTCAGCACCGCACCTTGTCCGTAATGATACCGGCCAACATATTTT
Source organism: uncultured Bacteroides sp. (assembly GCF_963676325.1). Lineage (NCBI taxonomy): Bacteria > Pseudomonadati > Bacteroidota > Bacteroidia > Bacteroidales > Bacteroidaceae > Bacteroides > uncultured Bacteroides sp. The sequence continues at coordinate 30,952 of NZ_OY781098.1, read as the reverse complement.
TTAAGTATTTTTTCATCCACAGAAATATCAGAGGTAAAACTAGATTGCTTCGTCATCTCAGGCCATAGAAGGTACTCGGTGATTAAAGATGCATTAGCGCTTGGATTAATGCCATCGGGAGCTGGTGTGGAATTGCAGAGAACAACAACTGTGATATTTTTCTCTGGTTGACGTTCCAGATAGGACAAAAAACCGTGGAGTCCACCTCCGTGACCAATAAACTTATTACCCCGGTAATCTTGAATAGACCATCCATAACCATAATTTGTTTTTTGTTTGTTGTTAAGCTCTGCAGAAGTAAATGCTGCTTTAAGACTCTCAGGAGACAGAACTTTCCCATTAAAAATAGCTTCGTTCCAGGTATTCAAATCTTTGGTGGTTGAATAGATGGCTCCTGCACCTCCGGCCCATGACATATCCCAATTTACGGCTTTAATTATATCTCCTTTTTCATATGAATAGCCATAAGCTTCATTGTTCAGTAGTAGCTTTGTTTCATAAATGCCGGTGCTATTCATTCCCAAAGGCTTGAAAAATGTATCTTTCAGATAACGATCCAGACTCTTTCCCGAAACCTTTTCCACAATATGTCCCAAAAGAAAAAAACCTGAATTACTATAGTTCCATTTTTCACCGGGATTAAAATCGTAAGGATATGCCTTAATGGTATCAATAAGCTGAGCAGAAGTAACTGGCATAGTGACGTATTTCATAAAAACAGGTCTGTCAGTATAGTTATGTATACCCGATGTATGAGTTAACAGATGGTGGATAGTAACTTCATTTCCTCTGGGAAAGCCTGGGATAAATTTTGATAGTGTATCATGAACACTCAGTTTGCCTTCCTCCTGAAGTTTAAGGATGGATGCTGCAATAAATTGCTTGGTAATGGATCCTATTCTGAACTTTGTATCGGGTGTAACAGGTACTTTGTTGCCAATATCAGCATACCCAAACCCTCTTTCATATATAATTTTACCATTCTTAGACACCAAGACAGAGACTCCGGATGTTATTCCGGTTTGTACATTTTTAAATATCTGATCAACAAGCTTATCGAAAGGAGGCATAGGCTTATCTGTTTCTGCTCCATTTTCTTTTAAGTAATCCATCACTTTATCCCTACCTCGAATCATGGCATTTTGATAGGCAGTTAATCCTGAATTGTCCTGAGCATTCACATCGACACCATCTTTTATCAACGTCTTCACGTTATCAAGATTTCCCTTACCAGATGATTCTATCAGGAGTCCGTTTAGGATGTCTTTCCCTAGTTTCCGCATGCAGAAAGACCAATCATATTCCATATTCTGTATCTTCAGCAGAATCTGATTGCTTCCCTTTTTCAGGTCTAGTATTACAATATCATCATCAGGATTCAATGCCCGGCCAATCCAATTTTGATGTACTAACTTACCGTTCAGAAATAGTTTAACGGCGTCATCACTGCCTATGCCCACTATTATTTTTGCAGGAGCTTTCATTTTAATTTCAGCCAGGGCATAAACAATTGAATAGTTTAACTGACCAAATTGCTTGATAAAGTCAATACTCTTTTCTTCGCCTTTAAATGTTTTCCAGGTATATTCTGAATTATCAATCTTTACTTTAGCAAGAGCTTTGTTTGGTTGAACAATAACACTGGTTAATACATCTTTATCAAAAAACTCTTTTTGTTTGATATCATCCAGTTTAGCCTTGGTTTCATTTATATTAACCGGACCAAGGAGCAGCCAGTTTTTCATGAATTCGTTATCAGGAAGAGTGGAATAAGAGGCTTCGGCATATCCTAAAGTGGAATCGTTGCTTTTTGTTTGTCCATGAAGAGCGGTCAGGTTAATGAATATAAATGCTGTGCACAAAATTGCAAAACGTAAGATTTTTAATGTTTTCATAATAATTGGTGTGAAGAGGTAATAAAGTGTAGCCTATTATTTATCTTTAAATAACAAATTGGCAAAGTAAAGGGTTTTACAAACTCTTCATTTTCCTCTATGAAATAAATAGGCGCAACATTTATTGCCATTGCAAATCATTATCAAGCTATATTATTCTATTCAATCGTACAAATTAAATCTTATGTTTATAGAGTTATACAAAACAAGGCTTCACTATCCTTTAAAAGATAATGAAGCCTTGTTCTTTTGAACGATAGGATATCGCTTATAAAATTGTATTAGTTGTGACTACATTGATGGTCAGCTCCTTCGTGATCATGATGATGACAACTTTCACCGGAGTCATTAATACCTTCGGATAAAAACTTATTGACAAGCGCTGTAACATCACCGGAACAGCCTCTATACACTTTTATGCCATGATTAGTCAAAACATTTAATGCTCCATTGCCCATATTGCCGGCAAGCATTACTTTTACTCCAATTTGTTGCAGATCAGAGGCTATATTACTTTTGCATCCACAGCCCTGAGGAGATGGTAACGACTCAATCTTTTCAATATTCTTGTTTTCACCTATTGTAAATATAGTATAGGCTTCGCAATGACCAAAGTGATCATCAACGACGTATGCTCTTGTTGGTACAGCAATCTTCATTTTATTCTAATTTTAATTGGTTTATAATCTTTATTATTGTTTTGGGTGATTCGGGAATAATCATCTGAATATTCAGTTTAATGAATTTAGCCATCACTTTCGAGCCAAAACGCCCTGCAATCACAGTATTAACTCCTCGATTGATCAATAGCTCGGCAACATCATGGCCTGCATTTTCCTGTTGGTTCTGTAATGGATTCTCTATAAATGAATACTCCTTACTTTCTGTGTTGTACAGGCAAAACCATTCACACCGACCAAAATGCTGTGATACAAGTGACTTCATATTATCTTTGTTTGCAGATATTGCTATAATCATGGTTCTAACTATTTAAGGTTATTGATTTACTTTTGCATAGTGGACAATGCTGATTTAATTCATCTGTCAGAGTGAACGATATATCGCATTCACTGCACCTATACCAACGAACCACATCTACATTACCTCCATCAAAAACAATCTGACTGCCTTCAATAAATGCTTTTGCAACCTTTCTACGTACGCTTTCATATATCCGGGTAAACGTAGGTCGGGAAACATTCATTAAAGTTGCTGCCTCGGCTTGTGTATACAGTTCATAATCACAAAGTTTCAATGCTTCATATTCTTCAAAGTTAATCAGAACCTGGGAGCTACATTTATGATGTAATCCCTGTGGCTTGAATCCATTGAAATTTGGTGCCATTTGTATAAGCCTGTTTTTCTTGGTGCGTGCCATTCTTTTTTATTATTTAAGCAAAGGTAATATAATTAGTTTAATAATGAACATTTGTTCACTATTATAAGTTGTATTAAGTTTGTATTTTGCTGAGAACTAAGTTTTAATAAAAAAAATAATGCTCTATAAATAAGAACGTAAAATAGCTATAAATTTAAAGCTTTAATGAGAAAATATTCTTTAATTCATAAATTCTATGTTCTGGCATTTAAATTAATATCAGAAAATAATGAAGTGGTATGTAAAAAGCCGATTTATGCTGGAAACTAGAAAGAAAAAACTGATCGCATTATAATATTCCGTCTACTTAACGATTGTTCCCCTAAAAATATTATATAAAAGTTTCTATCTAGTCTTTTTTTTGTAAATTTGCACTTTATTTTTCAGAAGATTAGAAAAAAGCATAAAATATGAGTAAGAGATTTACTGAATATTCTCAGTTTGACCTCTCGCAGGTGAACAAAGATGTACTAAAGAAATGGGATGAAAACGGAGTTTTCGCCAAAAGTATGACAGAACGTGAAGGCTGTCCTTCATTTGTGTTTTTTGAAGGACCTCCATCGGCTAATGGTATGCCGGGTATTCACCACGTAATGGCTCGTTCTATTAAGGATATTTTCTGTCGCTATAAAACAATGAAAGGTTTTCAGGTGATGCGTAAAGCCGGATGGGATACGCACGGACTACCTGTTGAACTAGGCGTTGAGAAAGCTTTAGGTATTACAAAAGAGGATATTGGAAAATCAATTACTGTAGCCGAATATAATGCTGCATGTCGTAAAGACGTAATGAAGTATACTAAGGAGTGGGAAGATTTGACTCACAAAATGGGATATTGGGTGGATATGAAAGATCCTTATATCACTTATGACAACCGTTATATTGAAACTCTTTGGTGGCTTTTAAAGCAACTATACAAAAAAGGATTACTGTATAAAGGATATACCATTCAACCATATTCTCCTGCTGCAGGAACCGGACTTAGCTCTCACGAGTTAAATCAGCCGGGATGTTACCGCGACGTGAAAGATACTACTGTGGTAGCTCAGTTTAAGATGAAGAATCCGAAACCGGAAATGGCTGCCTGGGGTAATCCTTATTTTATAGCATGGACAACCACTCCATGGACTTTGCCTTCAAATACTGCACTTTGTGTAGGACCAAACATATCTTATGTAGCTGTTCAGTCTTTCAATACTTATACTGGCGAACCTATCACAGTAGTATTAGCAAAGGATTTGGTTAATGCACACTTTAACCCTAAAGCTGCTGAACTGAATCTGGAAGATTACAAAGTAGGCGACAAGCTGGTTCCATTTAAAGTTATTGCAGAATATAAAGGTGCCGACCTTGTAGGCATGGAATACGAACAACTGATACCTTGGGTGAATCCGGGCGAAGGTGCTTTCCGTGTTATCCCTGGTGATTATGTTACTACGGAAGATGGTACGGGTATTGTACATATTGCTCCAACCTTTGGTGCGGACGATGCGCGTGTAGCGAAAGCTGCCGGAGTTCCTCCATTGCAACTGGTAAACAAGAAAGGCGAGCTTCGCCCAATGGTGGACTTAACAGGTAAATTCTATACTTTAGATGTACTTGATGAAGAATTTGTAAAAGAGAAGGTTAACGTAGAATTATATAGTGAATATGCTGGCCGTTTTGTGAAGAATGACTACGATCCTAAGCTTACAGAAAAAGATGAAACTTTGGATGTAAGCATCTGTATGATGATGAAGGCTGCCAACCTTGCTTTCAAGATTGAAAAGCATGTACACAACTATCCTCACTGCTGGCGTACTGATAAACCTGTACTTTACTATCCATTAGATAGCTGGTTTATCAAATCTACTGCTTGCAAGGAACGTATGATAGAACTTAACAAAACAATAAACTGGAAACCGGAATCTACCGGAACAGGTCGTTTTGGAAAATGGTTGGAGAATCTGAATGACTGGAACCTGAGCCGTTCTCGTTACTGGGGAACTCCGCTTCCGATCTGGCGTTCTGAAGATAACGCTGCCGAAATCTGCATTGAATCTGTAGAGCAACTATATAATGAAATAGAGAAATCTATCAAAGCCGGATTCATGAAAGAGAATCCTTATAAGGGATTTGAGGCTGGCGTATATTCTAAAGAGAATTATGACAAGATTGACTTGCACCGTCCGTATGTGGATGATATTATCTTGGTATCGGAAGATGGCAAACCAATGAAACGTGAAAGCGACTTGATCGACGTATGGTTCGATTCTGGCGCAATGCCTTACGCTCAGATCCATTATCCTTTCGAAAACAAGGAAATTCTGGATAATCGTGAAGTATATCCTGCTGATTTCATTGCCGAAGGTGTGGACCAGACTCGTGGATGGTTCTTTACTCTTCATGCAATTGCATCAATGATATTTGATAATGTAGCTTACAAAGCTGTAATATCTAATGGATTGGTGTTGGATAAGAACGGAAACAAGATGTCTAAACGTTTGGGTAACGCTGTAGATCCATTCTCTACTATTGAGAAATACGGATCGGATCCTTTACGTTGGTACATGATTACCAATTCTTCTCCATGGGATAACCTAAAATTTGACGTAGAAGGTATTGAAGAAGTTCGCCGTAAGTTCTTTGGTACATTATATAATACTTACTCATTCTTCTCTCTGTATGCAAACGTAGATAACTTTGCATATCAGGAAGCAGATATTCCGGTAAACGAACGCCCTGAGATTGACCGATGGATATTGTCTGTACTCAACTCCTTGATTAAGGAAGTTGATACTTGCTATAATGAATACGAACCCACAAAAGCAGGTCGTTTAATCTCTGACTTTGTAAATGACAATCTGTCTAACTGGTACGTCCGCTTGAACCGTAAACGTTTCTGGGGTGGTGAATATACTCAGGATAAGCTTTCGGCTTATCAAACATTATATACTTGCCTGGAAGCAGTTGCTAAATTAATGTCGCCAATCGCTCCGTTCTATGCGGATCGTTTATATACAGACTTAATCAACGCAACCGGACGCGATAACGTTGTTTCTGTTCACCTAGCTAAGTTCCCTGAATTTGATTCAAATCTAATAGACAGAGATCTGGAAGCAAGAATGCAAATGGCTCAGGATGTTACTTCTATGGTATTGGCATTACGCCGCAAAGTAAGTATTAAAGTTCGTCAGCCACTTCAATGTATCATGATTCCGGTAGTAGACCAAGAGCAAAAAGCTCATATCGAAGCAGTGAAATCACTTATTATGAATGAGGTAAACGTGAAGGATATCAAGTTTGTAGATGAAACTGCTGGTGTATTGGTGAAAAAAGTAAAATGTGATTTCAAGAAATTGGGCCCAAAATTCGGGAAACAGATGAAAGCTGTTGCCGCTCAGGTTGCAGAAATGCCACAAAGCGCAATCGCCGAACTTGAGAAAAATGGTAAGTATACATTAATTATTGACGGTAGCGAAGCTATTCTTGAAGCTACAGATGTAGAAATCTTTAGTGAAGACATCCCAGGATGGTTAGTAGCTAATGAAGGAAAACTAACTGTTGCTCTTGAGGTTACCATCACTGAAGATCTTCGTAAGGAAGGTATAGCCCGTGAGCTGGTTAATCGTATTCAAAATATCCGCAAATCAAGTGGATTTGAAATTACAGATAAAATAAAAATTACTCTATCTAAAAATGCACAGACAGATGATGCGGTAAATGAATATAATTCTTATATTTGTAACCAAGTATTATCTAATTCCCTTACATTAGCCGATGAAGTAAAGGATAGTACAGAATTGAATTTTGATGATTTCTCTTTATTTGTGAATATAGTAAAAGAATAATATAACTTTAAAGAAATTGTAACTATGGCAGAAAAAACGAGATATTCTGATGTGGAACTAGACGAATTCCGCGGCATTATAAATGAGAAACTTGAAAAAGCTCAGAAAGATTATGACCAGCTTAAATTAAGCATCATGAATCAGGATGGCAATGATATCATTGATACATCTCCAACTTACAAAGTATTGGAAGAAGGAGCTAATACGCTATCAAAAGAAGAAGTAGGTCGATTGGCATTAAGACAGCAAAAATTCATTCAAAGTCTTCAGGCTGCCTTGGTACGTATTGAAAATAAAACATACGGTATTTGTCGTGAAACAGGGAAACTGATTCCTGCAGAACGATTGCGAGCTGTGCCTCATGCTACATTGAGCATTGAAGCTAAAAATGACGGAAAAAAATAAATGAAGATAAAAATTACAAAAGGACAGTTATCTGTCCTTATTATACTTTCTGTACTTGTAATAGACCAAATTATAAAGGTCCTGGTTAAAACAGGAATGTATTTACATGAGAATATTCGTGTTTGCGGGAATTGGTTTTACATTTATTTTACTGAAAATAACGGAATGGCTTTCGGAATGGAATTATTCGGAAAGCTATTTCTCACTTCATTCCGAATCATTGCTGTTGCATTAATTGGTTATTATATTACCAAGGTTGTTAAGAAGAATCTGAAAACAGGCTATATTGTTTGTCTTTCAATGATTTTAGCAGGTGCTTTAGGTAATATAATTGACAGTGTACTTTATGGAGTGATTTTTGGGCCAAGTGTTCCGGAAGGTTATTTAAATTCTTCTTTGGCAACATTTATGCCTGAAGGTGGAGGATATTCTTCCTTGTTATATGGTAAAGTAGTGGATATGTTTTATTTCCCTATCATTGATACAACATGGCCAAGCTGGATACCTATTGTAGGTGGAAACCATTTTATATTTTTCAGTCCTATTTTTAATTTTGCAGACGCTTCAATTAGTTGTGGTATTATTGCTCTTCTTCTCTTTTATAGTAAATATCTGAATGAAGGTCATCTTACTAAAAAAGAAGCAATCAATAAAGATGAACAAGAACAAACTAAATAAATATTTTATAGGGTTTGTAGTTGCTTTTTGCATCGGTTTTTCCGCTTGTAAGAAGAAAATGCCTGATGATGTACTTTCAAAAGGTAATATGGAAGACGTTTTGGTTGATTATCATATAGCTAAAGCAATGAGTGAAAATCTGCCACCAGAGGAACGTTATAAACAAGCTCTCTATTTAGATTATGTTTTTAAGAAAAACGGCATAACCGAAGAAGCATTTGATCATTCATTAGCATGGTATTCACGTAATACAGAGGACTTTGCAAAAATATACGAAAGAGTAAATAAAAGATTAAGTTCTCAGAAAGAGGATATTAAGAATTTAATTGCTTCAAGTAGTGATGATGAACAACAGCAATCGGAAACAGGTGATACTGTAAATGTATGGCACAAACAGAAAATATTCAAACTAACTAAAGCAGCTGTTTCAAACAAATTCTACTTTACTATTTATCCTGATAGTAATTATAGAGAACGTGATATTTTGTTATGGTCTATTCGATGTACCTTTATTTCTGCAAAAGAACATCCTCAGGAAGCATTTATGTCAATGAATGTTGAATATGTGAATGATTCTGTGATCTCTGATTCCAGACCTATTACTTATTCAGGACAATATAATATACGGATACAAAATGAATCTAGCAACAAAATTAGAGCAATTAAAGGTTTTGTATATTATAATCAGTTGAGCCATTATCCACAAGATGCTTTAATTGTTGACAAAATATCAATGACAAGATTACATATTAAGAGTAACGGTAGTACTTATTTTGTAAAGCCTTCTCCTGTAAGCAAACCTGATTCAGTGAAAAAAGATTCAGTGAAAAAGCAGGGAGTAATACAAGAGACAAAGCAAGTTGGTCATGATAGTTTGATTAGGAATGACATAAGAATATCTGGTCCTCGCCGTAGAAGCGTACGCGTTAAAAGCAACGAGGAACGTCTTATTAATAGCCAACAGAATCAGCAACCTCAAGGAACCAGAAAATGAAACGCTTAGCTTCTCATTTTCTGATTCTTTCTCCTGATAAAATATATAAAAAGCAGGTAATAGAAATAGAGAACAGACGGTTAATCCGCTTCTTTCCATTAGAAGAAGAGATTGAATCTGTCTCATGGATGCCTGGAGTAATATTTTTGTCTTCTCAGAAGATTGATCTTTACGAAATAAGAAGAGAGTTAAGAGAAGCAGTAGGAGAGGGAATCCATTCCTTTTTAAATAAATATTATTCTAGAATAAATTCTGATGATTCTATTTATATTTATTTTTTTAGCTCAATAAATTTATCAACTTTGGGTATTCTGGAAGAAACAGGGATTGAAGAATTATAGAAAGTTAGTTACTGATAAAAATGATACAATAAAAGATCCTTGAATTGCTGATGGATTCCATCTTTCAATTCAAGGATCTTTTATTTGTAGAAAGTTATTTTATAAATTATAATAGCACGATTTATCTTTTTACCAATCAATCTGAAAGATCCAAATCTTCTATCAGCCTATCCTGGTAAACAAAATCTAATCCTTATTTTCTTTCTTTTTACCTGAAAATTTCTTTTTTCCTTTGAAATTTCCACCATGGCCACCACTATGTGAACGAGGATTATATTCAGGAGTTTCTCCCAATTCTTCAGGAACCGGAATTTTATAAATGTCTTTTTCCAGGAATTTTTCAATTGACTTAAACGCAGTCTGCTCTTTCTCATTAACAAAAGTAATGGCTACACCATCGTTGTTTGCACGAGCAGTACGACCTATTCTGTGAACATAATCTTCGCTATCATGAGGTACATCATAATTTATAACTAAGCGGATGTCATCAATATCGATACCACGGGAAACAATATCTGTAGCAACTAATATATTGATCCGGCCATTTTTAAATTCACGCATTATGAATTCGCGTTGTGGCTGATCCAGATCGGAATGCATTTCGCCTACCTCAAGCTTTAATCTTTTCAAAGCTTTGGTCACTTCTTTAACCTTAAGTTTTGAAGAAGCAAATATGATAACCTTTTCGGGTACTTCTTGTAAAAAAAGACTTTGAATGATGTTTATTTTCTGATTTTCATAGCAAACGTATGCAGCCTGAACAATTTTTTCTGCAGGTTTTGAAACTGCAAGCTTTATCTCTACAGGATTGTTTAATATATTGTTTGCTAGTTTCTGAATATTAGCAGGCATTGTTGCAGAGAACATAATAGTCTGACGCTCTTTTGGCATTTGTTTGACTACCTGCATAATATCATCATAAAATCCCATATCGAGCATACGATCAGCTTCATCAAGCACAAAATATGAAACCTTTGAAAGATCTACGTATCCTAAACTTAAATGGCTCAAAAGACGACCAGGAGTAGCTATTACAACATCAGCTCCTAATGACAGTCCTTTTCTTTGTTGCTCAAACATAACGCCATCACTACCGCCATATACTGCTACACTTGAAACAGGCATGAAGTATGAAAAGCCTTCCATTTGCTGATCAATTTGCAGAGCCAGCTCACGAGTAGGAGACATAATGATGCAGTTTATCGAATCTTCAGGGTGTTTCTCTATGGAAAGTTTATTTATAATAGGGAGCAAAAAGGCCGCAGTTTTACCTGTACCTGTCTGTGCAACAGCTATTAAATCTCTGCCTTCAAGAATTATGGGAATGGCTTGTTCCTGCACTGGTGTGCATTCATCAAAGTTCATAGCATCTAGTGCCTGAAGTACGGTTTCATCTAAATTAAGCTCGGAAAATTTCATTCATTAAATATTTATCTACAAAGATAGGAAAAAGAATAGATGATTTATTAAATAGGATAAGAATAATTAAATCTCTCCATTTATCATTTTATAGTTTTCCTTGTTCTTCCAAATATGAATCCTTAAATCCTAAGAAATATAAAACACCATCTAACCCTATTGTATTAATAGACTGCTTTGCATTTAGCTTAACCTTTGGTTTTGCATGATAAGCAATACCCAATCCGGCAATGCCAAGCATTGGAAGATCGTTTGCTCCGTCACCAACTGCAATGGTCTGAGCTATATCTACATTTTCAACCTGAGCAATTAGTCGTAATAGTTCAGCTTTTCGTTTTCCATCAACCACATCACCTAAATAATTTCCGGTAAGTTTCCCATCAACAATCTCTAACTCATTTGCATAGACATAATCTATTCCATATTTCTGTTTCAGATAGTTACCAAAATAAGTAAACCCTCCTGAAAGAATAGCAATTTTATATCCATAACGTTTAAGTACGAACATCAAACGGTCTACACCTTCTGTTATTGGCAGATTTTCGGCTATTTCCTTCATAACAGACTCATCAAGTCCTTTCAGCAAGGCAACTCTTCTGCGAAAGCTCTCCGTAAAATCAATTTCGCCTCGCATAGCACTCTCAGTGATAGCTTTCACCTCATCACCAACTCCGGCTTTAATTGCAAGTTCATCAATGACCTCTGTCTCAATTAGAGTTGAATCCATATCAAAACAAATCAAACGACGCATCCTGCGATACATATTGTCTAACTGAAATGAGTAATCCATTTCCAAATCAGCTGAAAGTTTCAATAGCTGTGCCTGCATCTCTATCTGATTCTTTGGATTTCCACGGACAGATAATTCAATACATGAACGGATATTTGCCTTTCTTTCATCCAGAGGAATACGACCAGTTAGTCTCTTTATAGCATCAATATTCATCCCCTGATCGGCTACAATTCTTGTAACGGCAGATATTTGAGTTGCAGATAGTTTGCGCCCAAGGAGAGTCAGTATATACCTATTCTTTCCTTGCATGCTTACCCAATTCTCATATTCTTCAAATGAAATAGGATAAAAACGTATGGTTATCCCCAAAGAAGAAGCTTTAAATAAAAGCTCTTTCATTATAAAACCAGAGTGCTGTTCTTTTGTTTTAAAAAGAATACCCAACGATAATGTATTGTGTATATCGGCCTGACCGATATCTAATATTGTTACATCGTATTTCGATAGAATCTCTGTAACAGAAGCAGTCAGACCAGGACGATCTTCACCTGTAATACGGATTAGGATTAACTCTGTCCCTGATTTATTCATAAAGTCATTTTTTATTATTTAGGGTGCAAAAGTAATCAAATTATATATGTTTTATCCTAAAAAAACATAAAAATAAGTACTATACTCGTCAATTAATTTGGAATTACAAATAATTAATGCATATCTTTGTCCAAAGCTGCAAAAATTGAATGTTTTGATTATCAGTTACTTCTCCTTTAAAACTGAAATAAAAAGCAGAATAATGTTCCGGGAAGCAGCTACTGTTTAAGAAAGGCAGTCCCGGATAGTATTAACTAAAACCTAATTACATGAAGTATGTAAAATGGCTTTTTGTTGTATTATTAATTACTTCCTTGACCTCTTTTGTTGGAAAAGACAAACCCACCGGTGGTTTGAACATTGGAGATGTAGCTCCCGATTTTAGTATTGGAACTACTCTCAAAAATCAAAAACTTGAATTGAAAGACCTGAAAGGTCAGTATGTGCTAATTAATTTTTGGGCAAGTTATGATGCACAGTCACGTATGCAAAATGTTATTTTAAACAATGCAATCATGACTTCTTTCAATAAAGTAAAATTTGTTTCTGTTTCGTTTGATGAATATCAGTCGATATTTAAGGAAACAATAAGAAAAGATCAAATAGCATCACCAATCTGTTTTGTAGAAACAAAAGGTGAATCCTCCAAATTGTTTAAGGATTATAGCTTAAACAGAGGTTTTAATAGCTATTTATTAGATGAAAATGGTGTAATTATTGCCAAAAACATCTCTTTATCACAACTCTCTTCTTTATTAAATTAAGAGAGAGCCGCGTATTTTAGAGGAAAGATACAACAAAAAATGAAGTTCCGCAACTCTCTTGATTATTCAAGTGTTGCGGAACTTCTTAATTTTATATCATTAATCTCTTAATGAGAAGTATTATTTTGGAGCATTCCGATAAAGAATAACTGCAATGATCATAAAGACCAGATTAGGAATCCAGACTGCTATTACTGGCGGTACATTTCCATTAATAGCAAATGTAGACGACACGGTCTGAAACATAATATAAGAGAAACTAAGAGCTAAACCTAATCCTAAATGAAGCCCCATTCCTCCTTTTACTCTTCTTGAGGAAAGAGCAACACCTATTGTAGTAAGGATAAAAGAAGCAAAGGAGATAGCAATGCGTCGTTCATATTCTATTTCAAACACCTTTATATTTGCAAATCCACGCTGTTTCTGTTTTATAATATATTCGCGTAACTTTGGACTTGTCATTGTTTCCTGCTGATTTTTCATAATCAGAAAGTCTGACGGTTCCATTATAATTGTAGTATCCTTCTTCGTTCCACGATAAAGCTTTTCCCTCAGTCCATTTAACTCTCTGACCATATAATCATGAATAGTCCATTTATAGACAGATGTTGAGTCATATGTTATTGATTGCGCTGTGAGATGTGAGACCAACTTCTTATCTTTGAATTTATCCAAAGAAAAATGATAGCCTGTTTTATTATAATCCTGATATCTTTCAATATAAGCAATAACAGATGTATCAACTTCTAACTGGACATTACGAACAAAATCCTGTTTCTTCTTTTTAATGTATCTATCTTCAAAATTAAGTTTCGTAATATTTCCTTTTGGGATTATATAAGCACCAAGTCCATAAGTACAAAGCGAAATAATAGCAGCCGAAATCATGTAAGGGCGCAGCATTCTTTTAAATGATATACCACTTGCAAACATGGCAATTATTTCTGAATTCTCGGCTAATTTTGAAGTAAAGAAGATTACTGCAATAAAGACGAATAGAGGACTAAACAGGTTTACAAAGTAAGGGATAAAGTTCATGTAATACTGAAAAACGATAGCTTTTAACGGAGCTTCATTTTCCATAAATTTATCCATTTTTTCATTGATATCGAACACCACCGCGATAGAGATAATCAAGGCGATGGAGAAGAAATATGTCCCTAGAAATTTCTTTATGATGTACCAATCTAACCGTTTAAGAATCTTTTTATCCATCCTGTTTTTTGTTATAATCTTGTCGAGATACGATTAACCATCATGGGTTTCCAAGTAGAAAAATCTCCGGCAATAATATGTTTACGAGCTTCACCGACCAACCATAAGTAAAATGCCAGATTATGAACGGATGCAATCTGCATGGCCAATAATTCCTTTGCATGGAACAAATGACGCAAATAAGCTCTTGAATATAGTGTATCAACATAGGATGCACCGTCAGCCTCAATAGGAGAGAAGTCTGCTTCCCATTTCTTATTGCGCATGTTCATAATACCATCTTTTGTAAACAACATACCATTTCGGCCGTTACGTGTAGGCATCACACAATCGAACATATCCACTCCACGCTCAATACCTTCCAGAATATTCACCGGAGTACCAACCCCCATAAGGTAACGAGGCTTATCTTTAGGTAAAATTTCATTTACCAGTTCAATCATCTCATACATTTTATCTACAGGTTCGCCTACTGCAAGTCCTCCAATGGCATTTCCATCACATCCTTTTGATGCAATGAATTCTGCCGATTGTTTACGCAAATCCGGATAAACACATCCCTGAACAATAGGGAATAATGACTGATTGTAACCATACTTAGGCTCAGTCTCGTTGAATCGTTTAATACAGCGATCGAGCCATCTGTGGGTCAGCCCTAATGATTTCTTTGCATACTCATAATCAGAATCGCCCGGAGGGCACTCATCAAACGCCATCATAATATCGGCACCAATGGTACGCTCAATATCCATTACTTTTTCAGGAGTGAAGATATGTTTGCTTCCATCAATGTGAGAACGGAATTCAGCTCCCTCTTCCCGTAATTTACGAATACCTGATAAAGAAAAGACCTGGAAACCGCCACTATCAGTAAGCATAGGGCGATCAAAACTATTAAATTTGTGTAAGCCACCAGCTTTTTCTAAAACGTCCAATCCTGGACGCAAGTAAAGATGATAAGTATTTCCCAGAATTATCTGCGCATTAATATCCTGCATTAATTCTGTCTGATGTACTGCCTTAACAGATCCAACTGTTCCAACAGGCATAAAAATAGGGGTCTCAATTTGCCCGTGATCGGTAGTAATTAAACCGGCACGAGCATTTGATTTTGAATCCGTATATTGTAAGTCGAATGTCATTTAGTCTTTGGTTTCATTGAGAAATCAATCGCATCAGCTACTTTTTCATCAGTCAACGCCAACGCAAATACTTCTTTAATATCATTTACATAGTGGAAAGTAACGCCTTTAAGATATACTTCCTGAATTTCGTCTATGTTTTTCTTGTTCTCTGCACTTAAAATAATCTCTCTAATTCCAGCACGCTTAGCTGCTAAAATTTTCTCCTTGATACCACCCACAGGAAGTACTTTTCCACGAAGAGTAATTTCGCCGGTCATTGCCAGATTCTTTTTCACCTTTCTTTGAGTAAGAGCAGAAGCAAGAGATGTAGCCATTGTAATTCCGGCAGAAGGACCATCCTTAGGAATAGCACCTTCGGGCACGTGAATATGAATATTCCAGTTGTCGAACATCTCTTCATCAAGAGAAAGAACAGAAACATGAGCTTTGATGTATTCCAAAGCCAACATAGCCGATTCTTTCATCACATCTCCCAAATTACCGGTCAAAGTTAGTTTAGCGCCTTTACCTTTGCTTAAGCTGGTTTCAACAAATAAAATCTCACCACCAACAGCAGTCCATGCAAGTCCGGTCACTACACCAGCATATTCATTTCCCTGATATTTATCTTTAGAATACTCTTCAGCTCCAAGGAAATCATATAAGTCGGCAGGCTTTATTTCATTCTTTTTGAAAAAACCGTCCGTTGCATATTGACGTGCAGACTTTCTCAGAATCTTTCCAATCTTTTTCTCCAGCTCACGAACGCCACTTTCGCGGGTGTAAGATTCAATAATAACTTCAAGAGTATCTTTCGGAATCTTAATATCGCTCTTTGAAATACCTGTAGCATCCATCTCTTTGGGAACAAGATGCTTACGAGCTATCTCAATTTTTTCTTCTGTAATATAACCGCTCACCTCAATTAGTTCCATACGGTCTAACAAAGGTTGAGGAATTGTATTCAGATTATTTGCTGTAGCAATAAACATTACCTTTGACAAATCATAATCAACATCCAGATAGTTATCATGAAAAGCACTATTCTGTTCAGGGTCGAGCACTTCAAGTAAAGCAGAAGAGGGGTCACCCTGGCGGTCAGAAGTAACTTTATCAATTTCATCCAGAATAAACACAGGGTTAGAAGAACCGGCCTTTATCATTCCCTTGATAACACGTCCGGGCATTGCACCGATATAAGTCTTTCTGTGACCACGGATCTCAGCTTCGTCATGAATACCACCCAATGACATACGGATGTATTTGCGTTTCAAAGCAGCAGCAATTGATTTACCCAAAGATGTTTTACCTACTCCCGGAGGGCCATAAAGACAGATAATCGGAGATTTTAAATCACCTTTCAACTTCAAAACAGCTAAGTGTTCCAGAATTCTTTCTTTCACTTTTTCAAGTCCATAATGGTCTTTATTCAGCGTTTTTTCTGCATTCTTAAGATTAAAGTTATCTGTTGTGTAAGTATTCCAAGGCAAACTTAGCATTGTTTGCAGATAGTTTAACTGAACACTATAATCAGGAGACTGAGGATGAGTACGTTCCAACTTAGCCAATTCCTTGGTGAAGATATCACTAACCTCCTTGTTCCATTGCATTTTGGTTGCCTTTTCTCGCATTTCTTCCACTTCCTGATCCTGACCTGCACCAAGTTCATCCTGGATAGTTTTAATTTGCTGTTGCAAGAAATATTCGCGCTGTTGCTGATCAATATCCTCTCTGGCACGCATCTGAATAGAAGCTTTAATCTCTGCCAGCTGTACTTCCCTGTTTAAGATTTCCAAAAGATGATATGCCCTTTCCTGCAAAGAGGTAAACTGCAACAATTCCATCTTTTCATCCTTCTTAAGAGGTAAATTAGTACAAATAAAATTAATCAGAAACAACTTATTGCTAATATTTTTTATAGCAAAAGCAGAGTCTTGATGCAAAGTGTCTGAGACTTTTATATATCTGATTGTTAAATCTTTGCAAGCATCTACTAATGCATCAAATTCTTTATTTTCTTTAGCGGGAACTGATTCATCAAGTAACTTAACTTTTCCCAATAAGTATGGGAACGTTTCAGTCAAGCCTTCCAGTTCAAAACGTCTCATCCCTTGAAGAATTACCGTTGTTGACTGATCTGGCATTTCAAGAACACGAACAATTTTGCCAATTGTTCCAACTGTATGAAGATCTTCAAAATCAGGGTTTTCAGTTTCAGCTGTTTTTTGGCAAACTACTGCTATATAAGCATTATTTTTATATGCATCATTTACAAGTTTCAGAGACGATTTTCTACCCACAGATATTGGCAAAACAACACCTGGGAATAGCACCATATTTCGAAGAGGTAAGACAGGAAGGCTGTCATCCACTTTGATATCAAACATCTGCTCCTCATTACCATCAAAATCTGCAATAAATGAGAAACCATTATCATTTGAGTCTTCCATTTCGCTTAAGTATCTTTTTTTAATCATTTCACTTGTTATTCGTGGTTATATCTTTCAATAGTCAAAACCGAGTGCAAAGGTAATCTATTCTTTATTAAAAATAAAACTCAGATGAAAGAAAAGAACTGTATAAATGCTAAATTATACTACAAATAAACCAAAAAACTATTTTAAATATCTATTTTTGCCGAAAACTTATTTTCAGGAATGTCTAATCAATATTTTCAATTCAAACAATTTACTGTATGGCACGATAAATGTGCTATGAAAGTAGGAACTGACGGGGTTCTTTTAGGAGCATGGGCCAATATCTGCAATGTAAATTCGGTACTTGATATTGGTACCGGCACAGGCTTAGTTGCATTAATGATTGCACAACGATGTACGGCTGATGTTGTAGCTTTAGAAATTGACGAAAATGCTGCTGCTCAGGCTGTAGAAAATAAGGATAAATCTCCGTGGAAAGAAAGAATTTCAGTTCAACACACTGATTTTAAGACATATACTTGTGATGAAAAATTTGATTTAATTGTTTCTAATCCTCCATATTTCTCAAACTCTCTTTTATCGCCGGATTTAAAACGAAGTACAGCTCGTCACACAAATGAACTTTCATATCATGAACTGATTAAAGGAGCCTCGGAGCTACTATCAGTAAATGGGGAATTCTCAATGATTATTCCATCCGATAACCTGGATAATCTAAAGAAAATTGCAGAAGAATTTAGTCTCTATACTATAAAGCAGACCAATATAATACCGAAACCGGATAGTGCTCCAAAGAGAGTACTAATTACTTTGTCCTTCAACGAAACAATATGCACTAAAACTGATGAATTAGTAATTGAATTGTCCAGGCATAAGTACAGCGAAGACTATATATCGCTTACTAAAGAGTATTATTTGAATATGTAATCAAAGGATAATAAAAAGAAACAAACTCATTTCCTCGTAAGTCTTCTGAAAAACTCAATATTTCTATCAATAATTTGCCTGTTCTTTTGTGCCAGATCTATAACAAAATTCTCTCCAATTGGCCTTAATTCACTGAAATAATCGGATGCTTTTTGCAATACATTCGGTTCTTTTCCCACTTTCTCAGGGGCAATAACAAATAAACCTTTCGGAATAATTTCAATATTAATATCTTCATTCATTATAACAGGGTCACCATCATAATGAACAACACCTGGATGAGTTCTACGTATATGAATTTTCTTGCTTTGAAAAGTTTTAATCCGGCTGTTCTGATCAAGTGTTTTATTAAACAGCTGAAAAGCAAGAGACGGAATATCCAAAACCGTAAATGGTTCTAATATAGTAACATTCATAAGTCCATCCTGAAGTGAAGCTTGAGGAGCAATATAAGCATTGTTTCCGTACTGGGATGCATTACCACAAGCTATTAAAAAAGCTTTATATTTTGTTTTAGCATCATCACTTTCTAATTCATAAGTTTCAGGCTTATATTTAAGACATTCATGCAATGTTTTTTCAAGATAAGTAAGAATTCCTCTTCTTCCGGCAGCGGCAAATTTTAAACTCACAAAAGCATCAAAACCAATTCCGCAAGTACAGAAAAAAGGTTTATCATTTATTTTACCATAATCTATTTTAGAGACATGCCCTTTATTAATTATATCAATAGCTTTACGCGAATCCATTGGTATTCGCAAGTGACGAGCCAATCCGTTTCCCGATCCACATGGAATAATTCCCAAAATAGTATTTGTATGAATCAAAGAGCGACCAATTTCATTAATTGTACCATCTCCACCAATAGCTGTTACACAGTAAACTCCTTCAGAAGCTGCCTGGGCTGCAATCTCTTCTGCGTGTCCAGCTCTTTCAGTGTATCTAACTTCTATCTCGTATTTATTTTGATCAATTCTTTCTTGTAATTGACTCAATATTAATTTTTTATTCTGTGTACCAGATATCGGATTAACTATAAACAGTATCTTTTTTCTCTCATTCATGCATTATCAAGATAAAATATCCAAACGACAAAAGTAATATTTAAATCTTAATTTTTAGAACGTTTTATTAATTCTTTTATAATGACACTTACTTTTTTAAGTAAAACAGAACATCAAATCACATAATTTGCTATCTTTGCGACCGTCTTTTTTAAAGATAAAGTATAAAAACACGAAATAATTAAATTACGGACAATATAATATTAAAGTAGGAGAGACCTACAAAACATTTATTATGGGATTATTACAAGATAAATTAGAGAAATATGATTTACCACAGCAAATAAAAGCAAAAGGGGTATATCCATATTTTCGTTGTATTGAAAGTGAACAGAACACCGAAGTGGTGATGAGTGGCAAAAAAGTGCTAATGTTTGGGTCAAACTCTTACCTGGGACTTACTAATCATCCAAAAGTAATTGAAGCTGCAATTGAAGCAACAAAAAAATATGGCACCGGGTGTGCTGGTTCACGTTTCCTAAACGGTACTCTTGATCTCCATTTAGAATTAGAGAAAGAGCTGGCTGATTTCGTTGGAAAAGAAGATGCAATTATCTACTCAACCGGCTTTCAGGTGAATTTAGGAGTTGTTTCATGTGTTACAGGTCGTGAAGACTACGTTATTTGTGACGAGCTTGATCATGCATCAATCGTTGAAGGAAGACGTTTGTCTTTCTCTCAGACTTTGAAGTATAAGCACAACGACATGGCTTCTTTGGAAAAAGAACTTCAGAAATGTAAACCCGACAAAATCAAACTGATCGTTGTCGACGGAGTATTCAGTATGGAAGGTGATGTTGCCAATCTACCTGAGATTGTACGTTTAGCTAAACAGTACAATGCAAATATCATGGTAGATGAAGCACATGGACTTGGAGTAATGGGTGATCATGGTCGCGGTGTTTGTAATCACTTTGGTCTTACAAAGGATGTAGACTTAATTATGGGTACATTCAGTAAATCTCTTGCTGCAATTGGTGGCTTTATTGCCGGTGATGCATCAATCATCAACTACTTGAGACATAATTCTCGTCCTTACATATTCAGTGCAAGTAACACTCCAGCTGCTACTGCCGCTGCACAGGCTGCTCTCCACATTATGAAGAGTGAACCGGAACGTATTGCTCATTTATGGGATATCACAAATTATTCTCTTCAACGCTTCCGCGAACTAGGTTTTGAAATTGGACACACTTCAACTCCAATTATACCTTTATATGTTCGTGATATGGAAAAAACATTCTTGGTAACTAAAATGTTATTCGAAGAAGGAGTATTTGTTAATCCTGTAATTCCTCCTGCATGTTCACCAGAAGACACATTAATTCGTTTCTCTTTAATGGCAACACATTCAAAAGAACAAATTGATATTGCAGTTGAAAAGTTAGTAAAATGCTTTAAGGCATTAGATATAATCAAATAATTCAAATCAAATTTGATATAATCGAGTAGGAGGAAAATGAAATAGTTTCCTCCTATTTCATTTTCCGACCTCTCACACCACCGTACGTGCGGTTCCGCATACGGCGGTTCCTTATTTACGATACATTTTACTGTAATAATCCAACATCATTGGATAACCTGCATTTCGCAATTTATCTGTATCAATTGCACAGCTAAGAATCGGGCTGCCAGCTATTCGCCAGTAACCTTTCACATATCCCCATTTCTGAGCATGCCATCTATCAATACCGCAACGCAATAGATTGGTTATACGAGTACTGACATTCTTCCAACTTTTCCATATACACATACGAAGCCGGCGACGGAGCCATTGATCTATCCTCTTCAGATGATTTTGCATGTCTGCAAGTTTGAAGTATTCAATCCAGCCACGAATGAATTGATGAAGTTCGTATTTGCGTTTATTGTATCCCATGCCATTACTGCGACCTGTCAGCTCTTTCAAACGAACTTTCAGTTTCATGTAACTTTTGGAGTGTACAGATAAGCGAAATCCTCCTTTGCTATTATAAAAGGAGTAACCTAAGAACTTCATGCCCCGCACATATCCTGCTTTCGTTTTCTCTCGGTTTACCCTCAGGAAGAGGGTTTCTTCGATAAAACAAATGATGTGCTTCATCGTACGACTGGCAGAGCGTTTACTTTTGCAAAATATCATGCAATCATCTGCATAGCGGACAAATGGATGTCCTCGGCGTTCCAGCTCTTTATCCAGTTCATTGAGCATTATATTGCTCAGTAGCGGACTAAGGGGACCACCTTGAGGAACTCCCCGACTGCTTTCCTCAAATTTATGACCAATTATAATTCCCGCGCGGAGATATTTATGGATAAGAGAAATCACTCTCCCATCTTTTATCCTGCGGGAAAGAATTTCTATCAGCTTGCTTTGGTTGACTGTGTCGAAAAAATGCTCCAGATCTAAATCAACCGCATATTTATTGCCTGCATTAATATAGTTCTGGGCTGTTCGCAGCGCTTTATGCGCACTGCGTTTCGGACGAAAACCGAAGCTGTTGTTACTGAATTCTCGTTCATAAATCGGAGATAAAATTTGGGATATGGCTTGTTGAATAAGACGGTCAACTACGGTAGGGATACCAAGCTGGCGCTTCTTGCCATTCTCCTTAGGGATTTCTACCCTACGGACTGGATTAGGATGGTAATTACCATCCATTAAAGATGTTACCAGTTCATCTTTATGGAGTTTCAGAAACGGAAGAAGTTCTTCCGTTTCCATCTTATCGACACCTCCACTGCCACCATTCGATACGACCTGTTTATAAGCCTTGTTCAAATTGGCAGGCGACAAGATACGTTCCAGTAAATCATCTTTTGTAAAATGCACTTCCGTGAGGTTGTTTTCAGTAATCCCTATAAAAGTCTGCACTCCCGCATAGCATTCGGATTCCGTCCTATTCTTTTGCGGGCAGCTATCATTCGTTGCTGATATTTTCTGCATTCTTCCCTTCATAAGGTTACATTCATTTACTTCTCACTTAGATAAGGTTCAGACCTTCCCCGAATGGTCAATCTAAATCGGGTACTATGTCCTCGGCTGACTTCTCACGACAATTGTTATCCATGTTTCTGAAAAGAAAAGCATCCACACGTCCGTGAGATCTCCCCAGTTATTAACTACTACTTTCTTCCCATATATCTGCCGGATTTACTCGCATACATCTATATAGCACAGGACTTTGTTTTAATTAGCAAACTCATCCATGTATTTTGAGCCTTATATCCGGTTTCTGTTCGTCAGACCGGGAATTTGCCGCAGGCTTCCTTCAGATTCCACTTCGCAATGGACACCCTTGCCGTAAGCTAACACTTCCAGCTATAATGGCGTGTTCGGGACTTGCACCCTAAAGTAAATAGTTCGTGCTGGGCGAACTAATTAAGAGAAAGTCCTCTTCGTAGAATTCAGCGAAGAGGACTTTCTCTTTTTTTGTAATAGTACTACGAACTGTTAATCAGCCAGATAGCTTAATCCGGCAAAATTAATATAAAAAATAAGCCAGAAGTGCTTGCATTATTCAAATATAACCCATATCTTTGCATCGCTTTTGAAAAGAAACACTTACAAAAGTCTTCGGGGTGTAGCGCAGTCCGGTTAGCGCACCTGCTTTGGGAGCAGGGGGTCGTGGGTTCGAATCCCGCTACCCCGACAAAGCTTAAGTATAATTAAGCAACAAATTAGAAAAAATATTGAGCTGATACAATTTGTATCGGCTCAATATTTTTTTATGCAAAGTTGATTTATTAAGAAACAAAATGGCTAAAATATAAGTTATTCTTATTTAAGACATCAATGAATTGCAACTAAGAAAATAGAACTACTCAAAAAAAACAAAATCGAATAAAATCATAAAGTATCTATTGAAACGATACTAGATATTGCAAAGTTTAAAACTCAATAAATAACCAGAGTATGTATACAGTAAGAAAAAGACTCGAAATATCAGCTTCACACAGCTTAAAGCTTTCATATGCCAGTAAGTGTGAAAATTTGCACGGCCATAACTGGAACATACTCGTATGGTGCAGAGCTGAGAAACTAAACGACGACGGTATGGTTGTTGACTTTACTCATATTAAGGAGAAAATTCAATCTAAATTAGACCATAAAAACTTAAATGAAGTGCTCCCGTTCAATACAACGGCTGAAAATATGGCTAAGTGGATTTGTGATCAAATTCCAGAATGCTTTAAAGTTATGGTTCAAGAATCTGAAAACAATATTGCATGGTATGAAAAAGGTGAATGAAATTTTTTATAGTATTCAGGGAGAAGGACATTTCACTGGAACACCTGCTGTCTTTATCCGCTTTTCAGGCTGTAATTTGAATTGCGACTTTTGTGATACAGACCACCAATCGGGTGAGCTTTTAAGCGATAAGGATATTATTGCAGAAATCAAAAAATACCCCGCAAAGCATGTTGTTCTAACAGGAGGTGAACCTTGTTTGCAAATTACACACGATCTTGTAAAAGGAATAAAGGATACTGGCTGTTTCGTGCAGATAGAAACTAATGGAACAAAAGTGCCCCCCAATAATGTTGATTGGATAACCTGCTCACCCAAAGAGGACGGAAAAACAGTAATCATCAATCCAAATGAATTAAAGGTAGTCTATAATGGGCAAGATATGTCTAAATACAACAAGTATACTCCCGAAGTCTTTTATCTTCAGCCTTGTTCTTGCAAAAATACAGATGAAGTTATTGATTATATAAAAGAGCATCCCCAATGGAGACTAAGCCTTCAAACGCATAAAATATTAAATATAAGATAAATAGCGTCATTGATAAATTAGACGTAAAGAAAATCAATAGAGATTTTATACTCCTCTATTTTTACAATACAAGAAAGGTACTTCCAAATACCTTTCTTTTTTATATCTAAGATAATTCCTGCTAAACATAGATTAATTAAGATTTTTATATAATTTTGCATCCAATATACAAAAACAGAAAAATCAAATAAAAAGAATATGTTTAGAACGCATACTTGCGGAGAACTTCGGATCTCCGACATAAATAAAGTGGTAACACTTTCGGGATGGGTGCAGCGTACCAGAAAAATGGGCGGAATGACATTTGTTGACCTTCGTGACCGTTACGGAATCACTCAACTTGTCTTTAATGATGCCATCAATGCTGAGTTATGTGATGCAGCAAATAAACTAGGTCGTGAATTTGTAATTCAGATTACCGGCGAAGTAAACGAACGTTCCAATAAGAATGCAAACCTTCCTACAGGTGATATTGAGCTGATTGTTTCGGAACTTAATATTCTTAACACAGCAGCTACACCTCCTTTCACAATAGAAGATAACTCAGACGGTGGCGATGATATCCGCATGAAGTATCGCTATCTTGACCTTCGTCGTAACAATGTTAGATCAAACCTTGAACTTCGCCATAAGATGACTATTGAGGTACGCAGTTATCTTGATAAACTGGGATTCTTAGAAGTTGAAACACCTATACTTATTGGCTCTACTCCTGAAGGAGCACGCGACTTCGTGGTACCTTCACGTATGAACCCTGGACAGTTCTACGCGCTTCCTCAGTCACCACAGCTTTTCAAACAGTTGTTGATGGTATCAGGATTTGATCGTTATTTCCAAATCGCTAAATGTTTCCGTGACGAAGACCTTCGTGCCGACCGTCAACCAGAATTTACTCAGATTGACTGTGAAATGAGTTTTGTGGAACAGGAAGATGTTATTTCTATCTTTGAAGGTATGGCAAAACATCTTTTCAAAGTTATCCGTAACGTTGAAATTACAGAAACATTCCCTCGTATGACCTGGCACAATGCTATGAAGTTATACGGAAGCGACAAACCAGACATCCGCTTTGGAATGAAGTTTGTTGAGCTAAAGAATATTTCTAATAATAGAGATTACTTAAACAACAATATTATAACAAATTTCGATGAATTTGTAGATAATATAAACAACTGTATAATAGCTCCTAACAAGCTTAATGCTTTCCCCGTATTTAAAGATGCAGCTTACGTAGGCGGTATTTGTGCCGAAGGTGCTGCTTCTTATACCCGCAAACAGTTAGATGGCCTCACTGAATTTGTTAAGCGTCCACAGATTGGAGCAAAGGGAATGGTTTATGCTCGTGTAGAAGCTGACGGAAACGTAAAATCAAGCGTAGATAAATTCTATACTCAGGAAACTTTGCAAGAACTTAAAGCTGCATTTGGTGCTAAACCGGGCGATTTAATTCTGATTCTTTCCGGAGATGATGCAATGAAGACACGCAAGCAACTTTGCGAACTTCGTCTGGAAATGGGTAGCCAGTTAGGACTAAGAGATAAAAATACTTTTGCTTGCCTTTGGGTTATTGACTTCCCTCTGTTTGAGTGGGACGAAGAAAGCAAGCGTTTTATGGCTATGCACCATCCGTTTACGTCTCCGAAACTGGAAGATGTTCCTTTCCTTGACACTGATCCGGGTAAAGTTCGTGCAAATGCCTACGATATGGTTATTAACGGCGTAGAAGTAGGAGGTGGTTCTATCCGTATTCACGATAGTGAGTTGCAGAATAAAATGTTTAAGCTATTAGGATTTACTGAAGAGAGAGCACAAGAGCAGTTTGGTTTCTTAATGGATGCATTCAAATTTGGTGCGCCTCCTCACGGTGGTTTGGCCTATGGATTGGATCGTTGGGTTTCTCTTTTTGCCGGACTTGATTCTATCCGCGACTGTATTGCTTTCCCAAAGAACAACTCTGGTCGTGACGTAATGATTGATGCTCCTGGTTATTTGGAACAATCTCAATTAGACGAACTAAATTTAGTTATTGATATTAAAGAGTAACTATTTTAATTAATACATATGGGTAGTAATGGTGAACAAACTTTCACCGTTACTACCTTTTTTAGTGTGCCTACGTTAACAGATTTTGTTCCATTCCAAACCGAAAGATGGTTATGCTGTGAATTACGTAAACAATACATTTCAGTATATGAAAGGGAAATACATGATTCAGTTCGACGGACAAAAAACAATTTCGGTATATAACTTCGTCAATGACCCGTTATTAAAACAAAACCTGCTCGGAAAGGTTACCGAACAGGCTGCTATGGAAAAAGAGCTGAAAGCTATTATTCAGCAATATGTTGAACGAATGATTAATGACAAGCTTACTGCAAAAGGAAACTAATCGATAAAACGTTTAGTTATTTCACCATATTCGTCAATCCTTCTATCACGAAGGAAAGGCCACCAGCGGCGGACATTTTCGGAACGGGTTAGATTAACCTCAACGACAATGTTCGTCGCTTCTTTATTTCCAGCCTGAGTAAGAAACTCTCCTTGCGGACCGGCTACAAAGCTGTTTCCCCAGAACTGAATGCCGTTTGTTTGTCCGGAAGGATCTTCTTCGTGTCCCACACGATTCACGGAAACAACCGGAAGTCCGTTGGCCACGGCATGTGCACGCTGAGAGATTATCCACGCATTAAGCTGACGTGATTTTTCATCCTCTGTATCAGAACTTTCCCAGCCAATTGCTGTTGGATAGATAAGTAATTCAGCACCACGAAGAGCCATCAGGCGAGCAGCTTCCGGATACCATTGATCCCAGCAAACGAGTACTCCTAGTTTTCCCAGAGATGTTTGAATGGGCTGAAAGCCTAAATCACCGGGGGTAAAATAGAACTTTTCATAATAAGCAGGATCATCGGGAATGTGCATCTTGCGATACTTTCCGGCTATGGAACCATCGGTATCAAATACCACGGCTGTGTTATGATACAATCCGGGAGCGCGCTTTTCAAACAGAGATGTAACCAGCACTATTCTATGCGCGGCAGCAATTTCTCCGTAAAATACTGTTGAAGGACCGGGGATAGGTTCGGCAATATCGAAGTTATTTGTATCTTCAACCTGGCAAAAGTATAGTGAGTTATGCAATTCCTGAAGCACAACCAACTGTGCACCTTGAGCCACACAAGCTTCAATGTTTTCCGTCAGCTTTTTCAGGTTTTCTTTTAGGCTAGCCGTATTGGACTGCTGAACTAAACCCACCTTTATGGTTCTGTTATCCATTATTCTTAGTTTTTTTATTTGTTATACCTGCAAGTCATTACTTTATCACACCCTCAGGATATTGCATTGTCACACAATGGAGCGAACCATGTTGCTTTATCAATGCGCGACAATCAATGCCAATAATCTCTCTGTCTGGGAAAGCTTCGGCAAGAACTGCTGCTGCTTCAGCATCATTCTTTGGTTGATTATAAGTAGGATAAAGTACTGCCTTATTGATAATTAAGAAGTTAGCATAAGTAGCCGGCAAACGTTCTGTATTCTCAATAATACAATCAGCCATTGGCAAAGCAAGCAGGCGATAAGGCTCTCCTTTCAGAGTGCGGAACGTGCGAAGTTGCTCTTCCATTTTCTGAAGTTCATCGAAATGCTCATCCTCAGGGTTGGTGCATTTTACATAAGCAATAGTGTTGTTTGGACAAAGGCGAGCCAATGTATCTACATGACTGTCAGTATCATCGCCAGCCAGATAGCCGTGATCTAGCCAAAGTACCTGTTGCATATGAAATACAGAACGTAAATATTCCTCTATTTCTGCTCTGTTCATTGTATCGTTACGATTTGGAGCCAGCAAACAAGTTGATGTTGTGAGCAGGGTTCCCAATCCGTCACTCTCTATTGAGCCACCTTCAAGAACAAAATTCAGGCGATTTGCGTATTCACCCTTGAAAAGTTTAGCTTCAAAAGCCTTGCGGGTAATCTGATTATCAAGACCGGCAACAAATTTTTGGCCCCAGCCATTGAAACAAAAGTCGAGCAGGCGAGGAGTAGAGCCGTCAATCAAGGTAATAGCACCGTGATCTCGCGCCCAGGTATCGTTTGTTTCGCATTCAAAGAAGCGAACGTTTTCCATGTTTACCCTATTGGCTATCTGCGCTTTAACCACTTCTGTATCAGGAGCCACAATAAGCAATAGCTCTTTCTTAGCAATTTCGCGGGCAATAGAGATAAAACACTCCTGAACCTCTTTCAGCATATGAGCCCAATCGGTTCCGGCATGTGGCCAGGTTAATTGCACACCACTTTGTTCGTACCATTCCGAAGGAAGAAAAGGAGCACGCATTTCAACCTCTAGCCCAAAAGGATTGCCCCAATTTACCTGAAAATCTTTTTCTTCATCTCCTTTTTTGGGGAGACCAACTAATATACCCATTTTTATCTACTTTCTTTCTTTAGGTTTACGATCAAAGAACGGATTTTTACTGGAACAGCTGATAGGAATAGCCATCACAGTTTTACAACCAGGAAGCCAGTTAAGCTTCTGGGCAGCAATTCCTGCCGAGAACATCACACGGGAATCAACGCGTAAGTCGGATGCCGTTGCACATGCCGAACCAATAGCAATACCCACATCGATAGTATTCAGAGCACATGGTGTATCATTCGGTTTCTCAGCGCAAGTGGCAAATCCGCAATGGCCACAGTTCAGTCCCTGCAAATGCTCGCGCGTACCTATTAATATAATTGCTTCGGCAGAAAGAATATTTTCTGCATCCCGAAGAAAGAACATCATTCCGTTCTCACCGTTTTGTCTGATCAGCTCATCAGAAAGTAATTTTATATCTCCTTCAGTAACAACAGCAGTTTCAATCACGTCAACACCTTTTCCTTTGGGAGCTGTGCGTGCAGCTGTCATCATTTGTTTTGCTACATTGAGCATATGTTCGTGGCGAACATCGCGTTCATTTATTATCATTCCGGTTCTTTTTTAAACTAATTAAGAATACAAATATATATGTTTGGAACCATTTGTCAAAACATAACGGAACGTTATTATTTCTCTGTACAAAAGAATTAATTCCTCTGTACAAAACAATATATTCTTTTGTACAAAAGAAAACAATGTTTTGTACAGAAAACATTTGTTTTAATGAGTATAATTTATATCTTTACAGCATAATATTCAAAAAGAAAACGATATGGCAATAGATTTTAAAGCTACCAAGGTTAACAATAACATGAAACCCGAGGAAGAACCTCGCTATTACGCAAAGGCTGTTACTAAAGGAACTGTAACTTTAAACCGTATCATTGAAGATATGTGCGAAGAAAGTACTCTTTCAAAGGCCGATGTAGTTGCTGTTGTAGCAGGACTGAGCAACCATTTAATTAAGAATCTGCAGGATGGTTACACTGTGAAAATTGACTCGTTGGGAACATTCTCCACATCAGTAAAGAGCCCTACAGTGAGCAATCCGGAGGAAGTCCGTTCTAAAGATGTTTCGTTCAGCAAGATAAACTATCTTCCTGAGGTACACATGCTTGAAAGTTTCCGTGCCATCTCTTTTCAGAAGGTAGAAACAAGAGAAGAAGCTAAGATTTCAAAGCCAAGAGGAAGAAAGCCTATTCGCAGAAAATAAAGAAAAATGCTCAAGATAGAAAATGCCTGCATCATGTATGGAGAGTTAGAGCTCTTCACTGAGCTTTGCATGCATATAAATAAGGGCGAAATAGTCTGTATAGCAGGCGAATCAGGCAGCGGGAAAACATCAATATTAAATGCAATTATGGGGTTTGTGCCGTTAAAAAGCGGAACCATAACAGTAGATGGACTGTTGCTCTGCGCAGAAAACGTTAATGAAATACGTAAGAAAATAGCCTGGATACCTCAGGAACTTGCGCTTCCCTGCGAATGGGTAAGTGAGATGGTTCTGCTTCCTTTTGAGCTGAAAGCAAATAGGAGAGTACATTTTTCGAAAAAAGAACTCTTTGCTGTTTTTAAAGAATTAAATTTGGAAGAGGAACTTTTCGCAAAACGGGTAAGTGAGATCTCGGGAGGGCAGCGCCAGCGAATAATGATTGCCGTGGCAGCCATGCTTCAAAAGCCAATCCTTATTGTAGACGAACCAACTTCTGCTCTCGATGCCGCATCTGTGGAACGTGTGCTCAACTTCTTTAATACGTTGTCACAGAAGGGGATGACAATACTTGCCGTGTCACACGACCGTGCATTTAAACTTGGTTGTGATAATATCGTTTATTTATAAGCCACATGGGAACAATAGATATCAGTTACTGGAGTCTGCTTATAGGTTTGCTGATGATGTGCATTCCGGTATATTATCTATGGAAATTCAAAACCGGACTGGTACAATCAACTTTTATTGCTGTAGTCAGAAT